>QCSC01000001.1 GCA_003211655.1 Prochlorococcus sp. AG-469-F22
GGAGAGTGCTCCTTGGTTTGATGCTAACGGACTCCAAGATGTTGCAAAAATTGAGAAGGAAAGTGTAGTAGAAAAGCTTCAAAATAATTAAAAAAATTCAATTTATAAATTACATTTTTTTGCAATAAAGTACTTATTTTCTTTCTAATAATATTTAAGATAGAAATGACTTTTTAATATTTCAATGCGCTTCAAAGTAAGTTTAAAAAAAGACGGCAAAGAGTTTGATGAGGTTGTGATAGCAAACAATAAGAAAGATGCTATTGAAGTGGCTTTAAGAAACAATCCAGAAGCGGAGGTCCTTAATTCTGATTGGACATTTAAACTTTGAAAAAAGTTTTAAAATTTATTTCCAATTTTTGGAATTATTAACGAAGCAACGCAAATAACACTTATTGCAGGACCAGGAGATAAGTTAAAAATAATTGAAAGAATAAAACCCAAGAGAGAAATACAAAGTCCAAAGAATGAAGATCTCATCATTGCAATCCTAAGACTTTGTGCTTTATCAAGTCCTAATAAAGTAGGTGTTGAGAGTAATGCAATTACTAAAATCACTCCAACAGCTGACATTGAACTAACGATTACTAGTGCCGTCGTAAAACTTAGAGCTAGGTTTAACAAAGACACATTTATTCCACTAGCTGAGGCGCCCTCTGGATCTAATCCGACATATACAACTTTTTCATATCCGAACGTTACTAATAAAATGAATGTTAGAAAAGCAATAATTGTTCTTAACAAATCGCCAAGGTTTGCGGTTAATAAATCCCCAAATAATACTGCCTCTAAATCAATTCTTATCCCAAGAAGTGGAATTAGTAAAACCCCAAAACCAAGCATGCCAGCAAGAATTGTATTCATAACTGCTTCATAATTTTCACTTTTTTTATTAGTTAAACTCTCTGCAATAATTGAACCAACAAGACCACTTATAACTCCTCCAATTGAGGGATGAATACCCAGAGCCAGAGCTAGAGCTAGTCCCGGTAAAACACAATGAGAAATTAAATTTACTTGTAATAGTCTTCTATGAGTAATCAATACTGTTCCCATAGCTGGGCATAAGATTCCAGAGAAAACAGTAATTATTAAAGGAATTAACCACCAGTTGTTTAAAAAAGACATTAATCGTATGATTCGTTATGATCAAAAAAGCAGGACATTAAAAGATCTTGAAAATGATGGTAACCAAGCCTGACATTACCAAAAGACAAGAGCAACTTCTTGAAGAACTTAAAAAATGTGAGGATGAATTGAGTGGTCAAGAATTGCATAGGCAATTGATTATCGATGGCAAATCTATGGGGTTGACAACAGTTTATAGAAATCTTCAAGTTCTTATAAAATATGGATTAATTCGATCTAGACATCTTCCAACAGGTGAAGTCCTTTACACTCCTGTTGATAGAGATATTCACCATCTGACATGTGTTCAATGTGGAGACACCTCCAAAATGGAAGGTTGTCCGGTAAAAGATATTCATAGTCCTAAGAAAAACCCAAAAAAATTTCAACTTTTGTTTCATACACTTGAATATTTCGGCCTTTGCCAAAACTGTTATCAAGCTCAGAGTTAAATTTAAACATATTTTTAATCACAAGAATTATTCTCTTTTAAAGAACTAATATTAAGATCATCCAATTTGCCTTGTATTGAATTGGGAGTTCCTGATGCTAATACTGTTTTATCTAAAACAACTACATGATCATAACTATTGAGAGATGAGCCCCAATCATGACTACTTATAAACAAAGCTAAGCCTGCATCTGCAAGTTGACGAACTATCTTAAGAAAATCGTCCTTTGCGGGAGGATCTAATGCAGAACATGGTTCATCTAGCAGAAGAATTCTTGCAGGAGACATTAAAGTTTTAGCCAAAAGTGCTCTTTGTTGTTGTCCACCTGAAAGAGAATCAAGTCTTCTATTTGCAAGATTTGAAATTCCAACTCTTTGCATTGTTGCTTCCAATTCGCAACATTTATTAACCCAAGACTTTGGATTTGCGAGAAGAGCCTTTATTTGGAATGGATTAGTATTTTTTGATTTTGAATATTTTATTTGACCTAAAGAGACTAATTTTTCAACAGTAATAGGAAATTTCCAATTCATTGAGCTTCTTTGTGGCATAAGTGCAATCTGAGATCTAGTTCTAACTAAACTTTCACCATCAATAGTTATATCTCCAATATCAGGATTATTTTGTCCTTGCAATAATTTCAAAAGAGTTGATTTACCAGCTCCATTTGGTCCAACAAGAGCAGTTAATTTACCTGGGTTTATTTGAACTGAAACCTTATTTAAAGCTGGCTTGCTTTTTTTTGAATAAGAATAAGTTAAATTTTCTGCAATTAAAGTAGCCATTAAGGAATATATTTAAATCAATTAAACCTTTATTTTATCAACATTAAGGAATTCATACTTATTTCATAACGATTGATACAAATATTGCAATTAATTATGAAAATGATTATCATTTTTAAGTATTTAAAATTTATTTATGTCTATTTTCAAAAAGCTTTTATTAAACAAAAAAGGTTCAAGTAGTTCAATTATTAAAAATTCAGTAATCGCAGGCACAATAATATTTACTGGTTTTGGACAAGATGTTTTAGCCAAAGGAAAGTCAT
Source organism: Prochlorococcus sp. AG-469-F22 (assembly GCA_003211655.1). Taxonomy (GTDB): domain Bacteria; phylum Cyanobacteriota; class Cyanobacteriia; order PCC-6307; family Cyanobiaceae; genus Prochlorococcus_A. Next base: position 2,632 of record QCSC01000001.1, read on the forward strand.
ATGTAGCTGTAGAACCGCTTGTTTGTGATTTAGTAAAATCAATAGCGTTACCTTCAGATAAAGTTACATGCTTAGTGGATAGAAAGCAGGATGTACATGACTTAAAAATCAATCCAAGACAAGCGCAATTACTAAATATTGCAGATAAAGTATTCACTCTTGGTAAAGAGATGACTCCCACAATGAAAAACTGGGAAGGAAAGTCGAATACTGTTGTTGTTGGTGTTAGCGCTATTGAAGTTGAAAATCCTTCAAGTGAAGAAGGTGGTGCTTTCGAATGGGCTGGAGTTTTTGATCTTAAAGCTGGTTCATACAAATGGACTTTTGCAAAAGTTGATGGAGAATATGCGGATCCAGCAATGAAAATGGTTGTTCTCAAATCTGGTGATATAGAAGCATCTGAAGAATTAGCCGAAACCATGCTTGGTTCAGATGAAAATATTGATAAAAGCGATGGTGGAATACTTATGGAGAGTGATAAGGCTTATGTTCTGAACTTTGATCAAAAGAAAGAAGTTACAGAATTCAACGTTGAAATAAAAAATGATGGCAAATATGCATTTTTTACAGAACATATGCCTTTTGAATTTGAAGCAGATGAACATTTTTTAAAAGATCTTGCAAAAAATGATATCGAGCCAGTTGCACAGGAACCAGACATGGGAGGTCATAGTGAGCATGGAGCAGAAGGATTTGAATGGGCAGGAACTTTTGAATTAGATGAGGGATCATATAAGTGGTCATTTGCGAAAGTAGATGGTGAGTATGCAGATCCTGCGATGAAAATGGTTATTCTCAAGTCGGGGGATATTGAATCATCTGAGGAACTTGCCAAAGAATTATTAGAATCTGATTCTTCTATTAAAAAAAGTAATAATGATGTCCTTGTTGCCAGCTCTGAAGCCTTCTCTCTTAATTTTGATCAGAACAAGGATTTAACCGTTTTTAATGTAGATATTAAAAAGAAAGGAAAATATACTTTCTTTACTGAACATATGCCTTTTGAATTCGAGTCAGATGAGCACTTCTTTAAAGATGTTTCTAATTCTGATGTTGAACCCATAGCACAAGTACCTGATGAAGGTGGTGGCCATCATCATCATCATGGACATGGCAGCTTAGACCCTCATGTATGGCATGATCCAAGTAACATTATAAAAATGAGCGCTGTTGTATCAAAAAATTTAAAGAAAGATATATCCATTTTTAATAGAAAAGATAGGAACCTAATAAATGAAAGATTTGAAACTGTTGATTCAATAATAGAAAATCTTGATAGCTGGATTGTAAAGCAAGTCTCGACTATCCCAGAATCAAATCGAATTATTATTTCTAAACATAATGCTATGGGTTATTACGGAAATGCATTTGGATTTGAGACTATAAGTTTACTTGATACTTTGGGAGAATCATCAAGCTTAAGACCAGAAAAAATTAGTTCTGCCTTAGAAGAACTTAAGAAAGATAATGTGAAAGTTTTGTTCTCTGAGCAGAAGCCGGTCTCAAAGTTAATCAAAAACCTAAGCAGACAAAGCTCAATTCCTATTTCTTCTGATCAAATATATAGTGACGGACTAATGATGACAGGGAATACAGTTTCTGTTGCTGTCCACAATACATGTACCATTGTTAATTCATTAGGTGGATCATGTGATAAGAAAGCAGGCAATGACTTGGAAAGCAGCTGGAGTTTTCAAAATAATTAAAATTTTATATTAATAACGGTTTTCATTATCAATTAATGTCTAATATATTTACTATTAGACATTTTTTATTTAGGTTAATTGGTTAATGAGTATTAACGAAAAAGTGCCTGTGACAATCCTGACTGGATTTCTTGGTTCTGGCAAAACGACTCTTCTTAATAGAATATTAAGCGAAGAACATGGTAAGCGAATCGCTGTAATTGAGAACGAATATGGAGAAGTTGGAATTGATCAAGGATTGGTTATAAACGCCGATGAAGAAGTATTTGAAATGTCTAATGGTTGCATTTGTTGTACTGTTCGCGGAGATCTTATTAGAGTCCTTGGTAATTTAATGAAAAGAAGGGATAAATTTGACTACGTTTTAGTTGAGACAACAGGGTTAGCTGACCCTGGTCCTGTTGCTCAAACATTTTTTATGGATGAAGAAATTAGTTCTGAATTCACACTTGATGGAATAGTTACATTAGTTGATGCAGCTCATATTGATCAACAACTTGGGCGTAGTGATGAGAGTTCTGAGCAAGTGGCATTTGCAGATGTCTTAGTCCTTAATAAAACTGATTTAGTCTCAGATGATGCTCTTGATAACCTTGAATCAAGATTAAGAGATATGAATCGAATGACTCGTATTATTCGAGCAGAGAAAGCAGAGGTTCCTATTGAGACAGTTTTAAATTTGAGTGCATTCGATCTTGACCAAATTTTAAAGCGTAGACCAACTTTCTTAGAACCTGAATATCCTTTTGAATGGTCAGGAGTTTATGAGCTTGAGCCTGGAAAATATGAATTAAAACTTGAAGAAGGGCCTGATCCTGAAATGTCCTTAGTAGCTTTTACTAATCAAGGATTTAGTGAAGAAGAATTAAAAGAGGGTGCAGAAGCCTCTGTAAGACTTTATGCAGAAAAAGCTAAAAACTTAGAACCTGGAAATACTATTCCATATGATGAGCATTTAAGTCTTAAATTGCAAAACAAAGGATCTAAATCTTTTATTTTGGATGTTGAAAAAGAGTCAAAAGTTGGATTGTTCACACAACATACTGCTGAAGAATTCAAGATGAAAGTGCTAAAAATAGATTCCCAAAATAATGTTAAGGAAATTCCTTTTAAAACTGAAAGAAACTGGGTCGCAGAACATGAACATGATGATGAAGTTGGATCAATTGCAATAGAGCGTTTTGGAGATGTTGATCCTGAAAAGTTGAATACTTGGATGGGAAGACTTCTTTCCGAGAAAGGAGTTGATATATTCAGAACAAAAGGGTTTATTAGTTATTCTGGCAACCCACACCGAATAGTATTTCAAGGGGTTCATATGTTATTTACTGCCCAACCAGATAAAGAATGGGGAAATGAACCACGAAGAAATCAACTCGTGTTTATTGGAAGAAATCTAAATGAAAAAGAAATGCAAGAGGGATTTGATAAGTGCCTGATATAGAACCTTTTAGCCCTAGAGGCATGTTTCATGAAGGATGGTCTGCTGAAGTTGATGATTATGCAATAGTTTGTGGTTGGGCTTTGAAAGGGAAACTCTTTATCGTTGGAGACGTAGTCGGAGGGCTTTATGGGTTCGAAGGAGATACAGGAAAGCTTATTTGGAAAAAGGATGAAGCCCATTCCGGAGGTCTTCTTGCAATGTCTATCCATCCGAATGGAGAGATTTTTGCAACTTCAGGGCAAGACGGAATAGTTCGAATATTAAATTGCAATAATGGGGAGGAAATTAAAGCCATTAAACTTGGTAAAGGTTGGGTAGAACATTTAAGTTGGTCAAATGGAGGTTTATATTTAGCCGTAGCTTTTTCCAAAAAAGTATATGTATTTAATCAAGATGGTAATGAACAATGGGTTTCAGAAGAACATCCGAGTACAGTAAGTGCCATATCGTGGTCGAATAAGAATGAATTAGCAACTGCATGCTATGGACGCGTAACTTTCTTTGATGTAGCAAATAAAAAGACTAATCAGAAACTTGAATGGCAAGGTTCACTAGTTTCGATGCAGTTAAGCCCTGATGGAGATATTGTCGCCTGTGGGAGTCAAGATAATTCGGTACATTTCTGGCGTAGATCAACTGGACTTGATGCTGAAATGACAGGTTATCCTGGAAAGCCTTCTCACCTTTCTTTTGATGATAGTGGCACGCTATTAGCAACTAGTGGTAGCGAAAGAATTACAGTATGGAGTTTTTCAGGAAATGGCCCTGAAGGAACAATGCCAGGAGAATTATGTCATCACACTGAACCAATTTCTAGCCTAGCTTTTTCTAACAAAGGTTTGCTAGTTGCTTCAGGTTCAAGAGATGGTTCAGTAGTAGCTAGTTTTCTTAAAAACGACGGGAATGGGGATCCTGTAGGAGCTGCTTTTGCTGGAGATTTAGTTGGAGATATTGCTTGGAGACCCGATGACTGCGCTTTAGCTGCAGTTAATGCGAAGGGTGTTGTAACCGTTTGGAATTTTAAAGTCCGAACAAATTCCTCTTCAAAAGGGTTCAAGTAATTTCTAGCTTATATATTTACCAATAATTAGTTTTCAAATGTCTCTCAATACAAATCACTTCGCAATCATTATCAATACCTTTTGGATGAATATCGCAATATGAAAGACACTGTAAATATTCATCTACGGGATTACTATTTTTATTATTAATATCATTATTGTAATTGTTTTGAATTTTTGAATTAGTCATAAATAGATTTCCTCAATTCATTTAGGGTTAACATAAACGAGAGAGATAAGAAAAGAAATAAGCAAAACTTACTAAAAAACTAAACAAGAAATATATAAAATTTAAAGCGGAAAATAAACAAATTGATTATTACTATCGGACATTTTGGATTAAACATCAATGCGTATAAAAACGGATTGTTTTTTTAAAAGTTTTTAATTAATTTGTGATTGTTGAGTTTTAGGAGGTCTTTCAAAATGATCGATAGCCTGCCTGCAATTTCGGAATAATTCCGAACTAATTTAATTAACTGCTCCAATTATTTTTTATTAATGTCTGAACTTACTTCTTTCGCATCGTTTAGGTGCCCTACAGGAAAAAGTTCAATTCTAGAGTCTTTGCCCCAGTTAAAAACTATTAGTATTTTAAGGTTATTTTTAACTGAAAAATAATTAACAACAAGGATCAATGATTTAGGCTAGTTGTTAATTTTGATAGATAAAATAAGTAAGAGAATAAAAGGAGAGCTTTTAAAAGCTCTCCTTTTTATTTGAGCTAAAAAAACAAACTTTGGCATTATTATATTTTTTTAGCTATTTATTGTAATAAGAAACTTTATTTGGATAGAGATAAAATAATGTCAAAAAAACTTAGATTTTTTACTGATTTATTAGCTAGAGCTGTTAATGAGATCGAATACAAAAATGTTCTTAAAAAATTAAAGAAACATGATCTTATAGCAGATGTAGATGATCAGAGATCACACCATTTCTATTGATAGAGAAGGGGACTAAATTGAACTATTGTTATAAATCATTTACTTCAAAAATCTTACTTTGGCTAGATGTCTCATTACAAAATAAATTTTTTATATTTCTAATAATAAGAAAAAAAGTTTTGTTTTAATCCATGAATAATTACTATTGTCCATACTGTAATCCCAAATATCAATTTCCAAAAACATCAACATCTGGAGAATTAATATGTGGGTTATGTGGTGACCCTCTAGTAAAAAAGCCATTGATTAAAATCAATCAAATAATTGCTATTATTGCCTCCTTATCGCTAGTACTTCCATTGATTTACACGTTTATTATTTTAATTAAAAACCAAATAAATACTCCTAGTAGAAATTACAATGCAAGTGCAAGTTTTATCGAGAAAAATTCAAACACAAGATTTTATCAACCTCTACAAAGTGATTTACTTTAACAAGAATCATCATCTTCAATTTGATTTTTATAACTAGAATTATTTAACTCTTTATTAATAATTAATGGTTTAACAGATTCTTTACAATGATTTTTACATCCTCCATTAAATGAATCGTGAGCTTGTAAAAAGTTACTATTTATTAAAAAGATAAATAAGATTAATTTAAAAGTTTGTTTTATTTTGGATTTCATTTTTAGTAAATTATTTACCAAGCCTGGATTGACATTATCAACTAATTCCAAGGAGTGTTAATCAATCCCCAAATATCAAAAAAGAAAAATAAAATTGCAATAGCTACTAAATCCCAGGCCCTTTCCCTAAAAGCCCAAGGCGCTATAAAAACTTCTCCCAAACCATGAAGTGCAGCTCCAGTAGGTAGATGATCTAAAACAAGTAAACTATGAGAGAGAATAAAAAGTAAACTCGCAAAATATCTAAAAAAGACAAATTGCCAATTGCCAGAATTCATGTTTTTTATATTTTTAAGAAATATAGTTCAATGCATAAAATATTGAAATAGATTTAGTTTATGGATATTTCTTTTTGTAGTTTTAAATACTAAATATCGTCCCAAGCTAAAGTAAAAAGTTAACAAATGAAGAGATATATGTTTTCAAATTATCGTCCTAAAAATAATTTTGATGAATACTTTAAAGATAATTTAAATTCTGCCAGAGAAATTTTAACCCCCTTATTATCTTCCTTAGACAACATGGGTTTAGAAGAACTAAACAGAAATCATTCAGCGGCCAAGAAGTTATTACTAAGACATGGAGCAACTTTTAGGTTAAACGACACAGGATTAAAAGGTACAGAAAGAATATTACCTTTTGATCCTTTACCAAGAATAATAAGTAAGCACGACTGGATAACCTTAGAAGAAGGCTTAAAACAGAGACTTGAGGCAATAGATCTTTTCTTAGATGATATATATAATTCTCAAAATATAATTAATGATGGAATAATTCCAAGAGAATTAATTGAGAGCTCAGATGGATGGAGGCCTCAAATGTTGGGTTTTAAGCCTCCATTAAACAAATGGTGTCAAATATCAGGACTTGATTTAATAAGAGATGGTCATGGGACTTGGCATGTTTTAGAAGACAACTTAAGATGTCCTTCTGGTGTGGCTTATTTTTTGGAGAATAGATTAGTCATGAAGAATATCTTCCCTAATCTTTTCTCAGGCAGGATAGTTAAACCTATTGATGAATACCCATCATTTTTATTAAAGACTCTCCAAGAACTAGCTGTTTGGACTGATACACCAAAAATAGTTTTATTAACACCTGGAATTTTTAATAGTGCATATTTTGAACATAGTTATTTAGCTCAAGAAATGGGTATTCAATTAGTTCAAGGTCATGATTTAATTTGTAACGATGAATATGTTTACTTAAAGACTACTTCTGGATTAAAAAGAGTAGATGTAATTTATAGAAGGATTGATGATGATTTTTTAGATCCTATGAATTTTAGAAAAGATTCATATTTAGGTGTTAGTGGTTTACTAGATGTAATGAAGGCAGGTCATGTTGCTGTTGCGAATGTTCCCGGGACAGGAATAGCAGATGATAAAATGATTTATTCTTTTGTTCCTAAAATTATCAAATATTTTCTTGATGAAGAACCAATAATAAAAAATGTTGAAACCTATATTTGTTATTACAAAAAGGATAGAGAATATGTCTTAAAGAACCTTCCAAAACTTGTTGTCAAATCAGTCTCTGAAGCTGGAGGTTATGGAATGTTAATTGGTCCTCAATCAACTACAACTGAGATAAATGAATTCTCAGATAAAATCAAAAATAATCCTAGAAATTTTATAGCTCAACCTACTCTAGAACTTTCCACAGTTCCATCATTATGCGATGGCGAACTTTATCCATGTCACGTTGATTTAAGACCCTACATTTTAAGGGGAAAGGATGCATGGGTAAGTCCAGGAGGTCTAACTAGAGTTGCTTTAAAAAAAGGTTCATTAGTAGTCAATTCTTCTCAAGGAGGAGGTTGCAAAGATACATGGGTTGTAGGAAATTAGAATGCTTTTAAGTCGGGTAGCTGAATCTCTTTATTGGATTAATCGTTATTTAGAACGTGCGGAAAATATATCTCGTTTTGTGGAGGTTAGTGAAGCAATGTCTTTAGATTGTCCACCAGGTAGTGCTGAACCATGGCTGCCTCTAATTGATGCTTCAAGTGATAGAGAAACATTTGATTCTAGATTTCCTGAAAAAAAACAGGCTGATGTTATTAATTTTTTAATTAGGGATCGAATAAATCCCAACAGCATAATCTCTTGTATCCAATTGGCTAGAGAAAACGCTAGGCAAATAAGGGATGTAATGACATCTGAAATGTGGGAACAAATAAATATTTTATATTGGAATTTACAAGAAGGGGAATCTATATGGGACCTTCCAAGGCAGGAGCAATTAAGCGAAATAAGAAGAGGATGTCAGTTGTTTTATGGCATTACAGACGCCACTCTTAGCAAAGATCTTGCATGTCAATTTAGTATTTTAGGTAGATTAATAGAAAGAGCTGATAAGACCTCTAGAATCTTAGATGTAAAATATTACTTATTACTTCCAAGCTTAGATGAGCTTGGAGGAGTCCTAGATGAGTTGCAGTGGATAGCTCTTCTTCGTTCAGCAGGTGCTTATCAAATGTTCAGGAAAGCAGAACAAAATTCTATCCAGCCGAATTCAGTAGCACGATTTCTTTTACTAGATAATAATTTCCCAAGATCTGTCAGATACTGTTTGGATGGTATAAGTAATACCCTAAAAATGATTGATACCTCTCCAAGCTCAGATAATCCCTCAAAACTCGAGTGCATGAGGGGTTTACTTAAAGCAAAGTGGAGTTATATCAGAATTGAAGATATAATTAATGACGGACTACATGAAGCTATTGATTCCTTACAAATAGATTTAAACAAACTGCATAATCTCATAGAAGATAAATATTTTATAAATAAAGAATTTGATCAATGAAAATTAAATATATCCATAACCTTGAATATTCCTATGAAGAATCAGTTCAATTGGGGGAACATCGATTATGTATCAAGCCAAGATCGCATGGATTTCAAAGGCTAATAAACTTTAATTTAAATATTTCTCCAAATCCTAAAATTCTTTATCCTTTGCTTGCCGCCAGTGGTGAAGAGATTAATAGAATTACCTTTGAAGGATATACCGATTCATTATCTATTAAAGCAATAAGCGAGGTTGAGACACTTAAACATCCTTGCATTCTTGATGGTGTTAAAGAAAGGGACCTTACATTACCCTTTTGTAGAAGTATCATTAATAGAGATCTTCAGGGAGCTTTGGAAGGATGGATGCCAAATGGGCAGCATGATCCTTCTGCTGTTGTATTAGCGCAAGAGTCATTAGCAGGAAGTAGCAATAATGCCTTATCTTTCACATTTCAACTTATAGAAATTATTCAGGATCGAGTTAAGTATACGAAAAGACATACTGGCCCAGCATGGCCAGCAAGCAGGACTCTTAGAGAAAGGGTTGGGTCATGCAGAGACTTAGCAATGTTAATGGTTGAGTCATGCAGATCAGTCGGAATTCCAAGCAGATTTGTTAGTGGTTATCATTTTGAAGATCCTTTACCAAAAGAATTTGAATTACATGCATGGGCTGAATTATATATCCCAGGAGCAGGATGGAGAGGTTTTGATCCAAGCGGTAAAGGATTAATAGACGAAAGGTATTTAACATTAGTATCTTCTTCAAAATCCAACCTAACGGCAGTGATTACTGGAAACTTTAGAGGCAAAACAAACCTTAAGAATAATTTGAAATGGGAAATAAAGCCTTTAGAAATTTGTAATTAATTAAGCCTTTTAATCTTTAAAATTATTTTGAAGGATATTTAAAAAATAAGCTTAATTATTAATTTAATAGAGGTGTTGCTTAATTGGTGTTAACTGATACGTTATCTTCAAAATTTATCTGTTTTCATTTAATTAATATTTCAAATAAATTGAACTCAACTTTAAAAATCGAACTTGCCAAGCCAAACAAATCTGAAATGTTTGAATTGAAAAGTTACGAAAAATTTCGTGATACGGAAGATGTCAGATTTTTCGATATTAGTATTAATAACTCAAATTTTAGAGACTTAGTTATTCATAATGGCCCAGCTGTGAGTCCACCTAATGATAAAGAATTAGGCAATTGGCAGTTTTACATTCATCACAATCAAGAGGATAACCTTTTAGCTATTTCAGGAGGAAGAACTTTTTATCTCGTAAACTTAGGCTGGGAATATCCTTTCTACAAAGTAAGATTAGAATCATGTGGTTTAATCTTAAAAATCCCTAGAGGAACTTTTCATAGATCTGTTTCTGATGAAAATGGTTCTGTTGTTTTAAATCAAGCCATAAGAGATAGGGAAGGAAGTGTTGAATCTGAATTCAAAGTTACCAATAGCAAAGATAATAAAAAACTTCACGATTGCATAACAAATTTACAACCTAAATTTAAAATTTATAGTGTTAAATAACTTTAAAAACTTTATTCAAATTTTAAAAAGAATTTAAATCATTATCTTATTGAGATAAGATAAAGAAACTGTAAAATCTCAATATGAATCGATTTAGCTTTTTGAAATACTTTTTATGTCTGACTTTTTCTTTTCTAATTTTTACCTCTCCTGTTTTTGCAGGTGCAAATGTGGCAACTAAAGGAGAGGGAGATGAGGTTCCTAGTTACGTAAGATCTAATATTACTGGTTTTGATTTTCATGGAGAGGACCTTCATTTATCCTCAATAGCAGGAGCAGTAGCAAGAGATGCTGACTTTAGCGAAGTCGATCTTCATGGAACAACATTAACTTTATCTGACTTAAAAGGTTCTAATCTTAACGGAATAGATTTAACTGATACTCTCGCAGATAGAGTAAATTTCCAAAAAACAGATTTAAGGAATTCTATTTTGATAAACATGATAGCTTCTGGGAGTAGCTTTGCTGGTGCTCAAATAGAGGGAGCAGATTTTTCTTACGCAATTCTGGATAGTGAAGACCAGAGAAATCTTTGCAAAATTGCTGAAGGAGTTAATCCAACTACAGGAGTTTCTACTAGAGATAGTCTTGAATGTAATTAAGTACTTTAATATTAGATAAATTTTTTCTTCCCATTAATATATTTATAAATCTTTTGATCTGGATCTATAAATATAGTTTCTCCATTTAATTTTGACTTCTTAAATTTTGAGAGTCTTGCTCTATGAATATTAGATTTTCTATTTGTAATATCTTCATTATCATAAAGTCCTATATTGATATTAATATCCGGATCTAAAAATGTTTTTTCATCATCTCGTGAAAAAATTTTTTCAATATTTGACTCTTTACTAAGAAGTTTTTTTTTAAATTTAGATAACTTATTATTCTTATTTTTTTTTATGTTTGTAATTTTATTAATTAGTAAAATCAAAACTAAAGCACAAGCAAAGCCAATTAAATATATATTCATCTAATTTTAATTTTAAAATCAAAACCTAAATTGCTTTTAGTGGTTAATATTTCCTTTTTAAAAATCCCATAGGTAAAAATTCCAGATAAAGTTTTTAGAGATTCAAAAACCAAAAAAGAGATTAACAAGAAGAAAATCATAATTGAATCAACAAGATAACTTCTTTTTTTATTTAACAAATTATTCATCAAAAATTTACCTAACTATAGTTGTTACCATTTTTATATGGTCCAAAATGTTCACTACAATTTCTACCCATTATTTTAGCAAGATTTAAACTTTCTTCTATATTCCAATTGGAGGACATTCCATAAAGGATTCCAGCTGCGAAAGAATCTCCACATCCATATGAGTCAACCTTATTTTTTTTAGTTTTAATAGCTTTATATCTACCTCCTGGAAATACTACCCCACCATTCTCACCTTCTGTTTTAAAAACATATTTTGGGTTTAATTTTAATTCATCTAAAGAAAAAACTTCTCCAGGATCAAGATTACTTCCAATTAATCCATCTAAAAATATCCCGGATTCATTAATTATATTTAATCCTACTCTGGGCGTGGTACATAATGTTTTAGCTACCCTCGATTTTTTAAATAATTCTTTATCGCCTGCCGTAATAAAAACTCCATCCATCTCATTAAGGATAGCCCAATCTAAATCATCAATATGATTAGGAGACAATCTATCTCCAATAATAGTGATAGATCTTTCACCATCAGAGTCAATTACACTGAAACCTTTTCTTGTTGGTTTATCTCGCCATCCTACATGTAATTTAATACCCATATTTTCAAGAATATTTAAACATTGCTTACCATGAAAATCATTCCCTAAAGCTGTAAAGAAATGGACTTCGCTGTTCGTTAATTCCCTTAGTCTTTTAGCTATTACTGATCCTCCCCCGGCAGGATATTCTAAAGATTTTTTAGAATGAGAGATTAAACCTGGTTGAGGTAATTGATCTACTTCAATAAAATTTATCCACTCGATATGTCCAATTACAGCAAATTTTAAATTCCCTTTTATAAATTTAAAATCCTGAACTTTATTTTTTCCTACTTCAATCATAATTATATAAATACTATCATTAGGATATATATCATTTTCATATGGATTCATTAAACATACTAAAAGATAATAGACAAAAACTATCGTATCTTTACCTTTTTCTATCAATCCTTGGGGCAATCCTTACCATGATGGCAAATTTTGATTTTGCTATTGAATATGGAAATAGTTTTGACATTAAAAATTTTATTTCATTAGCAAATTCCAATCCAGCAGCTCAATCCATTTCAAGAGATTTATTGGTTGGAGCTACTGCAGTTTTTATTTGGATAGTAAATGAATCTAAAAAATTGAATATAAAAAATATGTGGGTTGTTTACATTGGAACTTTTTTAATAGCATTTGCTTTCTCTGCTCCTTTTTTCTTATTTCTTAGAGAAAGAAGAATAATTGAAATAGAAAAAAAATAAATATTATTTATATAAAAATTTTAAAATGATTTCTTAAATATCATCGCAAACATTAAAAAGCAAATAAATGAAATAGCTACCCACATAATTGATGCATAACCAAAAAGATCTAGCACCCTCCCAGAAATAAATGGCCCAAAAAAATATCCCATTGCAAAACATTGTGATAACAGTGCTAGTGCATAACCTTTTTTATTTGAAGGGGCAATACTGAAAACAACATCTGTAGATGTTGGTAGGAAGGAGGATGTGCCAAAACTTATTAAGACAATTGCAAAAAACACTAAATAAAAAGCTGCAATATTTAGATAACTAGAAATAAATAACAAAAGTGAGGCGAAAGAAAAGTTGATTAAGCTAAATTTCAAGCCAAATAATTTTCCCTTTTTTGATATCCATGCACCAATTGGCCATTGTAAAATTAATAATAAAATCAACTGAAAAGAAATGATAAAACTAATAACTTGTTCATTTAAGACATCTCTTATAACTCCACCCTTAACAAGATCAAGTGGTAACGTCACCTGAATTAAAGCAAGAGATGTAGTTATAAATATTACAGATAAAACTATTATGGTTGTATTTTTGTTCCACCTCTCTTGATAGATTTTAAGATGATCTAAAGCCTTTTTTTGAGAGTTCTCTAAAGTTGTATTTATTGACTTTTTATTTCTTAAAATCAAAAAAATAATTGAAAGCATACAAAATATATCATTTATAAAAATCGATTTGAGATAAATAAAATTATTCATCAATCCACCAATCAATACTCCTAAAAATATTCCCAAAGCCTCAGAAGTTCTCACCAGGGCATAAGCTTTTCTTGTATCAATAGGTTTACAAAAATATGGGACTACAAATTCTGCAGTAGGCCAATATATCCCCGCGGCTGCTCCAATAAAAGCTTGACCCAGGATGTAAGAGTAAGTATCTTTTGAAATAATTAAACAAAATCCTGCAGCAATACTTATGAATGAAGAGATGACTAAAGGACTATGAATTTTGCCTGTTTTATTTAGGTAATTACCAGTAATGATTCTTGTTAAAGTACCTATGATTGCTGATATCGTAAAACCTAGACCAATTTCTGTTGCTGACAATCCAATATTATTGAAAATAAGGGATGTTAAATAAATCACGCCTCCTGCTCCAAATGAAGCAAAAAATCTTATTTTAGTAATTAACCTTAAATGAAAGGGAAATTGACTCCACCAAAGTTTACTTGTAAGAAATTTATTCGGAATAAACACAATTGAAATTCATTTTTATACTTTTTTTAAGTTTCTTTAGTTTTTGTTCAGCAAAAGATGTAATAGCGGCTGAAAAGATAAATATCAAGTTCGAAGAGATGTCAATCCCTTTAACTATAGATCAGTTATTAAATTTAGAGAATTATAAGGATGATTCTACAGAAGTAATAGACTGGTTTAAGCAAAATGGATTTTTAAAAGTATTTGAGATATCAAAATTTTTAGAATTCCCAGTATTTAAAGAAGAAAGTTTAAACAGGCAAGTATTAAGAAGTTGGGTAGGTATAAAGATTCTTTCAGAATTAAGTAATACTATTTTGGTTCCCAATGACAAAGATGGTATTAAGGTTTTTAATACAATAGAAAGTTTGTTGGAAGTTAAAAATGAAGTTTCTACTTTGGACATTCTAAAGGCTTTACCTTCAGAAGAAATTTCATTAGATATTGATAATTTAATTTTAATAATTTCTTCATGGAAAAAGGAATTAGCAAAGCAACAAATTCTAAACCTAAAATTAAATTCTTTAGAAAAAACCAATAACTCTTTTTTTAAGAAAAAAGTACATAAAGATGATTCAGATCTTATAAAAATAAATAAGAAAATTTATTCGACTCATAGAGGTGAGCCTTTAAAAATTGAATTATGGAAAAATAAGAAGACCAAATCAAATAAAGATCTAGTTATTTTCATGCCAGGACTTGGAGGAAATATTGATAATTTCAGATGGATTGGCATTGAATTAAGTAAGAGAGGTTGGCCCGTAGTATTAATTGACCATGAAGGAAGTAATTCAGAGGCTTTTTTAGAAGTTCTCGAAGGTACTAATTCAATTCCAACTAGTGCTGACTTTTTCTTATACCGTATTAAAGATTTAGATACAGTAATAAAAGCGCATAATAATGGAAAATTAGGATTAGCCAACGATTCCTATATTTTAATGGGACATTCATTAGGAGCTTTAATAGCTTTTTTATATGAAGGTGATTTACCTAAAGATGACTTTGAAGAAAGATGTGATTTAGCTTTAAAAGACTTTGCGATAACAAATTTATCAAAATTACTCCAATGTCAATTAAACGAAATTCCATTACCCGAAATAATCAATTCAAAGAAGGCAAATGGAATCATAGGATTTAATTCATTTGGCAGCTTAATCTGGCCAAATGAAAAAAATTCTGGGATTGAGATTCCAGTATTGTTAATTGGAGGAACTTATGATCTTATAACTCCCTTAATAAGTGAGCAATTCAAAGTATTTTTATCTACGACTAATAATCCTTTAAATAGATTCTTGATTATTGAGGGATCAAGTCATTTTTCACCAATAAGAATCAATGTTAAGTATTCAGAAAATATCGAAAATAATGATATTTTTAAAATCAATAAATCTTTTATTGGATCTAATCCTTACTCTTTTCAAAATTTATCTTTAAAAGTTATCGTAGAGTTTTTAGATAATATAAAAAACAATGAAAGCATTAAAATTATAAAAAATCAAACTGAAAGCAATCTTGATTTTCATCTTTTAGATAGAAAGACTTTAAAAGCAATAATCAAAAATTAGTATTCAATTCGAGGATCTAATATAGCAATTAAAATATCCACAAAAAGATTTAATGAGACTATTAGTAAAGAGGTGACAATTACAATTCCTTGAACAACAGTATAATCCCGTTGGGAAATAGCTTCATGTAACTTTAAAGCTATCCCTGGCCATGAAAAAATAACTTCAAAAAGAAGCGCTCCTCCTGCTAAAGAAGCTATTGTTAAGCCTGAAATCGTAACAATAGGCAAAAGTGCATTAGGTAAAGAGTGATTAAAGATAATTTTCCTTCTTGAAATTCCTCTACATAAAGCTGCATTTACGTAATCACTTTTTAGTGTCTTGTCTAAATTTATTCTTAAAGATCTACTAAAAATTCCGCTCAAAAGAAACCCAAGAGTTATTGAAGGAAGCGCAAGATGATATAAGCTTTCTCTTAAATAGATAAGATTATTATTTAGAAGACTATCTAAAACTAGAAAGCCTGTAATTTTAGGTTGGCTATAAGTGATTGGGAACCTCCCACCAATTGGAAAAATTCTAAAATATACCGAAAAAATTAATTGAGCTAAAATTGCCCCCCAGAAAGGTGGGATTGCATATGAAGAGATTCCTATTACTCTAGCAATGTAGTCTCCTTTTTTTCCTTTATTTTTTAAACCAAAAAAACCAAGAGGAAAGCCTATAAAGATTGCAAAGAATATTGAAAAGATACCTAGTTCTAAACTCGCTGGTAATGATTTAAGAATAATATCAAGAACCGGTTCTTGAGTACTTAAAGATTCTCCAAAATTGAAGTGCAAAATATTATTAATGTAAGAAAGATATTGACTAAGAAGAGATTCATTTAACCCTAATTTATTTCTAAGAATTTCTCTTGAAGCTTCATTAGCTCCAGATCCTAAAATTGCGTCAACTGGGTCTCCTGGCGCAACTCTCAACAAAATAAAAACCAATGTAGATATAATCCACAACATTAAAGGTATTAAAGAAATCTTTAATAAAGCATAATTTAAAAGTTTATTAAGATCTCTACTCATTAATGAATTTGAGATCACTCATTAAAATAATTCCTGCACCATTAAAAATAGGTTTTGAAATTTCATTTTGCGACCATGCTTTTTGAGATGAAATCCATATTGGAATATAAGGTATTGATTCTGAAGCTATTTTCTCTATTTCAATTAATTTCGCTAATCTTTCTTTACCGTTTAAATTTTCGCTATCAAGAAATAAATCTTCTACTGTATTTGATCCCCAAAAACTTCCGCTGTAAACTGATTCTCCTTTTTTACAGTTTTTACCATCTATTTCACTGCAACTTAGAAGGGGTGTTAAATATGCCTCGGGGTCAGAATAAGCACCCGTCCAATCAAGAATAACCGCTGTATATATTCCTAAATTTAGGTTCTTATAAATAGTTGTGGACTCTACTGCGTTGAGTTTAATATTAATACATTCATTCAAAATATTTTTTATTTGTTCTTGCCAAGAAAGAGCAATTAGTTTATCAGCAGGTACGTTAGATCTATAAGTAAGAGGAAAATCTAAAACATTACCATTGCAGTAACCCTCTTTTTTTAGTAAAACTTTTGCTTCTAATGGATCATATTTTGGCCATAATTCATTCTTATTTTTTTTATAAATTGGTGGCACAAGTGATCTTGAGGGTTGCCTTAATCCATAACTAACCTTTTCGCTAATGAAGTCCCTATTAAGACTTTTAGCTATAGCCAACCTTACATTAAGATTATTTAAGGGATAAGAATTTGTTCTTAGACTAATAAAACTTATTTCTGTAGCAGGACTCTTTCCTTCTTTAATTTCTTTGTTTTTGCTTAATAAATTTAAATTATTTCTTTGAATATCATCGATTGAATTTGATAAAAGAACATCAATTTGTTTACTTTTAAGAGCTCCGAAAAGAGAAGAAGAGTTGGAATATCCAATAAAACTAATACCTTCATTATTAGGTTTATCACTCCAATAATTTAAATTTGGATCAATTATTTGAATTTCATTTGAAAATCTCTTCAATATATATTTACCTGTACCAACAAATTTATCATTTAAAAATTTATCAGAATAATCTTTATAATAAGTAGGTGAAATAGGTGTCAAATTTATAGATGTAAGTAAACCATTAACAGAGCTTGATGGTTTATTTAGATTAATGATTACTTTATATTCGCTTGGGGTTTCTATAGATTTTATTTTATTCCCCAAGATATAATTCATTGTTCCAATTCTTTTGAATCTATCAAAAGAAAACTTTATAGCATTTGAATTAAATAAAGTTCCATCATGAAAAAGAACATTTTTTTTTAGATTAATTTTTATTTGTAATTTATCTTTTGAAAAAATTGGCATTCCTGATGCTAATTCAGGAATCAATTCTCCTTCAGAATTTAATTCATATAAAGTATCACCAAGCGAACTTAATAATTGTAGTGATTTAAGAGTACTTGCCCTAGCTGGATCTAAGGATTCAATTTTACCTGAACTTGCAACTATAATTCTTTTGGATTTATTATTAGAAACGCAAGAATATTGTGATAAAGAAATCAAAAAAACGAATAAAGCTATTAAAAAATTATTGTGCATAACATTTGATTTTTCAGAAATTTACTTTTCATTACAAGTATCAGAGCAATAGGTTTGTATTGTAATTTGATTAATTTCCAAGGAGAACGTCTTATTAACTTCCAAAGCGAAGGGCCACTCTCTTATCCAACAAACTTTACTCTCTGGATTAATTCCTACAACCTGAAATGTCTTTTGACTATTTTTAATTTTCACACACGCGCCTTTATAGAGGTTTTTACAACTGTTATTAGGATTAAATTTAAAATTATTTTTAATTTCTACTAATTTTGAAAAACTCATTACATAAATACAATTCCTCTCTTTGGTTTAACAAGCTAAAGAGGGATATGCAAATGTTTTTTTCAAATACAACTTAATTGACTAGCAATTAATTCAACTTCAGAAAGAGCATTTATTTCCTTCTTTGATTTTTCAAATTTACCATTTGAGACTTCGTGTGTGATAACAACTATTTCTGCTTTATTTTCACTTGCATCTAATTGGACAATTGATTCTATTGATACATCATTCTTACCAAAGAGATCTCCAATCTTACCAATCACTCCTGGACTATCTAAACAAATAATTCTGAGATAATTCTTTTTTGATATTTGATTAGAATCAATGATATGACAGTCTCTCCAAAAATTAAAAGATAATAATGGATCAATGGATTTCATATCCTTTGTTAATGAAGACTGGAGATTTAAAATATCAGAAACAACAGAAGCAGCGGTTGGTCCACTTCCCGCACCTGGTCCGTACAACATTATTTCCCCTAGAGGATCAGCATCTATAAGGATGGCATTATTCACACCATCAACCGTTGCCAAAGGATGAGATTTGGGGATTAAAGAAGGACCTACCCAAATATTTAGGGAAAGAGAATCATTAATTTTGATGGCATTTCTTTCAGAAAAGGCTAAAAGTTTTATTTCAAAACCTAGTTTATTTGCATATTCAATATCTTTAATATCTATTTGATTTATACCCTCTGTACTAATTGAATCTCTATTAATTTTACCTCCAAATGCGAGTTCAGAAAGAATTAGAATCTTATCAGCAGCATCGTGTCCTTCAACATCAGCAGTTGGATCAAATTCTGCGAAACCAAGTTTCTGAGCTAATTGTAATGTTGCCTTATAGTCAGCTTTTTCATTTGACATTTTTGTAAGTATAAAATTTGTTGTACCGTTTATTATCCCAACCATTTTATTTATTTGATTACTTTTAAGAGATCTTTTTAAAGGTTCAATTATTGGAATACCTCCACATACTGCTGCTTCTGTTAAAACATAGACTCCATTCTTAGCAGCTGCGGTATATATTTCACACCCATATCTTGCAATTACGGCTTTATTAGCTGTAACTACTGATTTTCGAGCCTTTAAAGACTTCAGAATAATATCCTTGGCTATATCTGTACCTCCCATTACTTCTACAATAACGTCAACATTTGGATCTTTAATTAATTCATAAGGATCATTTATTAATAGATTATTTTCTAAATTAATGTCCCTTTTTTTATTGATATTTTTAACAGCTATTCCTACGATTTCTATATCTTTTAAAATTGGATGTAGGTCATTTGTCGATTTTAGGATTTTATAAATACCTTTTCCTACAGTTCCAAAACCAATAATTCCAATTTTACATTTTTGCATTAGTTAACTTTATTGTAATTTCCATTTTATAATATTATTTCGACAAAAAATCATTTGCCTGAGATTGCATTTTTAAGAGAATATTTAAAAAACCATTTGATCTTGATGGGGTTAGACTTGCCTTTAGACCAGTATCTTCTATAAATTTATTGTTTATATTAACGACTTCTTTTGGCGTTAATTCATTCATTCCATTGATAAGGAATGCAAGTAACCCCTTTGTTATCAAAGCATCAGAATAGCCTTCCCAATAAAGTTTACCTTCTTGAAAACTTGCTTTAACAAAGACTTCAGAAACACATCCTTGAACTTTATTTTCGGGAATTAAGATGCTATTATTTGGAACTTTTAATTTTTTACCTAACCATAAAATAAACTCATATTTTCTTTTGGGATCCTCTGCGTTTTTCAGTTTCTCAACTAATTTATGTAATTCAATATAAGTTTCTTTCATTTCCATTGTTATAAAAGTATTAAATAAATAAATTAGATATACACTATACTAATATTTCTTTTTCCGTAATAAAACCTGATAGAGGGATATCCCAATCAGCTCTAGTCAAAAATTTATCGCTTACACAATTAGAGGTTAAGATACCAATACATGGAATAGATCTCCAATTTTCATCTTCCCTTAATTTATCAAAATATCCTCCACCGTATCCTAATCTTATTAAGTTTCTATCAACGGAAAGACACGGAATAAATATCATACTAATTTTTTCATAACTTAATTTATTTGAAGAATAAGGAGCCAGTATCCCATGTAAATCTTTAGATAATTGTTTCTTATCCCAGGCACAAAATAAGAGATTTTTGTTTTCTTGACATCTCGGCAAAGCTAATAAATATTCATGACCAAGACTTCTTAAATCAACTTCATTTTCAAGAGGCCAATAAATTCCTATATACTTTTTTTTTAAATCTTTTCTAAAAATTGAATCAACATATGTTTTAACATTGATTTCAACTTTTCTCATATCAATAGCTGAACTTTTATTTCTCAAGTTTCTAAAAAATTTCCTTTCGAAATTCTTTTTTTCTGAGATAATCATAATTTATATTTAATTAAATCCTTCTTCATTTAATTTTGTAAGGGCTATGGCTAGTGCGTCTGCCGAGTCATCAGGTTTTGGTGTACAGGTTAAATTTAGGTTGTACATTACCGCTTCAATAACTTCCTTCTTTGATGCTTTGCCAGAGCCTGCGATAGTAAGCTTGACTTGAGAAGGGGCGTACTCACTAACTTTAATGCTTTTGGAAGCAAATACCATCATAATAACTCCCCGAGCCTGAACAACGCTAATGGTAGTGCTAGATCTATAAAAGAAAAATTTCTCTACCGCAGCAATATCAGGTTTCCACTGATCAATCAATGTATTGAGATCATTAAAAATTTCATAAAGTCTATCTCCTTCCTCTTTATTTTTATTAGTTTCAATTACCCCGCAATCAAGAAATATCTTCTTTTCATTTTGAATCTCAATAATTCCATATCCAACTCTTCCTAATCCAGGATCAATTCCAATAATCCTCACTTTATTATTCTTGTGATGATAATTGAAATTTGGAAAGGTCTTCTTTTTCATTCAAATCGAAGACTTTACAGAATGCTTGAATGACTCTTTCTCCTGAATCAACTTGTTCTAAGGGATCTTTTCTTAATCGATGCCTTAAAGAACATGTAATTACTCTAGAGATATCTTCTTCTTGCACTTCAGTTCTTCCCTCAAATGCAGCAATTGCCCTTGCAGATCGATTAGTTACAATATCTCCTCTTAATCCATCAACATCAAGTTCGCCACATATAGAAGATATATTTAATCTAAGATCATCATCCAATTGAACTGAATTTAATATCTCTTGAGCTTTGATAACTTTTTGCTGAAGGTCATCTTGCTGTTTCTCAACACTTATTGAGAATTCATCGGGATTATCATCAAATGAGGTTCGCTGATCAACAACTTTAACCCTTAATTCTGCATCTCTTACTGTCTTAACCTCAACGCTCATACCAAACCTATCTAATAACTGAGGCCTAAGTTCTCCTTCTTCTGGATTGCCAGAGCCAATTAAAACAAATCTAGCAGGATGTCTAACTGAAACTCCCTCTCTCTCAACTGTATTCCATCCAGATGCGGCGGAATCTAAAAGAACATCAACTAAATGATCGTCGAGTAGATTAACTTCGTCTACGTATAACAAGCCTCTATTAGCTTTTGCTAATAAGCCTGGTTCAAAGGCCTTAATTCCTTCGCTTAAAGCCTTTTCTATATCTATAGTTCCGCACAGTCTGTCTTCTGTTGCCCCCAATGGCAAATCAACCATTGGAACTTGTTTTTTATCTTTCTCCAAACTTTCTCCCTGTACAATTTTCTCTAAAACTTCTTTACTCTGTAAATCAGGATCTATAAGTGAACTATTATATGGATCATCTTTAACAACATCTATAGCTGGTAACAAGTCTGCTAAAGCTCTTATAGTTGTAGATTTACCAGTTCCTCTGTCACCCATAATCATTACTCCTCCAATTCTTGGATCTATAACATTTAATAAAAGAGCTAATTTCATTTCTTCTTGACCAATTACAGCAGTAAAAGGAAAAACTCTTCTTTTCTTTGTTGTATTCACAGATTTAGTTTTACTTTATTTTCGAATGATCAGTAGATGATACTTCAGAAAATGTTTTTAGTAAATATCCAAATCAAATTGAACGTTTTGACTATATTTGAGCTTATTTATATACAAATTTATTTATTAATCTAATTTAATTTTTTAGAGTCTATTTTTTTACCATAAAATCTTTCGTTTAGAATATATTCAAAACTACAATCTTAAAAAAAGTTTTAACTAAAAAAATATTAACTTTTCCTCGATTTTTACTTAGCTTTATAATTTTACTTGCCTTTTGAATTATTTAAAAACCAGTTAATTTGGTGAACGATTCCTCTCAAGACATTAATATCATGACTTGATGTCTTCGCTTTTAATAAAAATTTTTTAAATTTACTGATTTTTGAATTAGCTGTATGTTCCAAAAGATACCCAGTTTTAATAAGCATTTCTTCTATTTCTTTAAAAGATTCATAAATTTGTTTTGATGATGCAAGGTCAAAAACTTGTAAATCTTTCTCTAAATTATTTGTTGAAGATTTATTTAATTCATACAAGATTATTGAAACTGCATGAGATAGGTTTAAAGAAGGATAGTTTTGAGAAGTTTTAATATTAAGAATCTTATGTGCAAAAAGTAATTCACTATTACTTAATCCTCTATCCTCTCTTCCAAATAAAATACCTAAATTATTAATCTCAACAAAAGATGAAATCCATTTAGATATGTCCTCAGGAGATTCACATTCAATATTATTACTTAAATCAATCCTTCCACAGGTAGCAATGACCAAATCGCAATCAAAAATTGCATTCTCAATACTATTAAAAATTTTACAATTATCAATATATTTATGTCCTTTAAGAGCCATTTTTTTTGCTTCTAAGGAAAAAATATCACATTTTGGAGAAACAATCCTTAATTCATTAACATCAAAATTAGAACATAATCTTGCGATGCTTCCAACATTTAAAGATCCATTTGGTTCGACCAATACAACAGTCAAGTTAAGTCTTTTTTTTTTCAAATTTATTACAAGCTATGTAAATACTTTAATAAATTAGACATGTTTTGAGGATCAATTTCAAAACTTGGCATAGGAGGTGTAACTCCCTCAATAACTTGTTTTATGATTTCTGCATCATTTAAACGCAGGGTTATTGAATGTAAATCTGGTCCAACTAATCCTCTCGCAGTAATACCATGGCATCCAACACAATTCATTTTAAAGAGAGTATCTCCTTCTTTAACAGAACCGTTGAGTTCTAGAGTCTTAAGAATATATGTATTATTTTCTTCACGATTAAAATAAAAGAAAGAGCCACAAATTAACAAAATCACACAAACAAAAAATAACCGTTTCCAGATTTTCGTTTTCAAATTTTTTTCTGCTGCAGATGATGAAGATGTTGTCACAAAAAAATGTCTCTGTGTCACAATTGTGAATGAGAAATGAAAAAAATGCCAGAAAATGATTGAACCTCTTTTATGTGGAATAGTTTTAGGATTAGTTCCAATAACCCTTCTAGGATTATTTGTTAGCGCGTGGAATCAATATAGGAGAGGCTCAGGAATGTTAGATATTGATTAAAAAAGTCAATTTTGATTGGCCATAAGACCTAACATCATAAATCTTCCAGAGAATATTCGTCTTAATATCCATATCTAATGAATGTTCGCAGATAACAATAGTACCTTTCTTTATAAAATTACAATTAAATATTTGATTTAAAACTAATTCATGGTAGTTAGCTCTATATGGGGGATCTAAATAGATAAAGTCAAATTTTATTTTATTAAAATCATTTGAAGAGGAGATATTCCTCTCAGTATTTTGCTTCGTCCAAATTAATACATCTTTGCAAATAACTTCAATATCATTTTTTCGATTATCTATATTTTGCAATGAGTGAAGATTTTTTAAACATATTTTTGAATTGTTTTTATTTTTTTCAATTGCAACTATTTTTTTTGCTCCATGATTATAGGCTTCACAGGACACAGCACCTGTTCCACTAAATAAATCTAACCAATTAGAATTTTCTACAGTATTTTTCAAAATATTAAAAATTGCTTCTCTAACCATTAAGGTTGTTGGTCTAGTATCAATATTTCTCGGACTTTCAAGCCTTCGTCCTCCAATTAACCTCAAATTTGTTTTCATATATTACAAACGAATTATTGAATACTTTTAACCCATCGACGTAAAAGTTTTCCACCGGTTTTCCCTGATTTTTCAGGATGAAACTGGCAAGCCAGTAAATTATCTCGTTCTATCATTGCTGTTAATTTTTCAGAACCATAACTAACATTTGCAGTTATTAAATTAGTACTTGAGGGCACTGCATGATAAGAATGAACAAAATATACCCAATTATTTAATTCATCCTCTCTTAATAAGCTATTAGTACTTGTTGGTATAAGTTCGCACCATCCAACATGAGGGGTTCTTTGATCGGGTAATTCGGGGATTTTTTTAATATGGCCTTTTACTATTCCAAGTCCATTAGTTGAGCCTTCATCACTTGATTCAAAAAGTAGTTGCAATCCAAGACAAATACCTAAAAATGATTTCCCACTTTTAATCCAAATTTTAATATCACTTATTAAATCTGTATTTATGAGATTGTTAATTGCAGGGTCAAACGAACCAACTCCAGGTAGTATTAAAGCTTTACAATCTTTTATTTGATCTTTATTTTTAATTAAAATTATCTCTTGTTCAAGACTATCTAAGGCGTTTGTTACAGAATGAATATTACCCATCCCATAATCTATGAGTCCTATTTTAGACAATACCTTATTTTATAAGTGTTTAGATAAACTACTTGAAAGAGTCGCTTTTGGTACTGCTCCAACAACAGTGTCAACTTTTTGACCACCTTTGAAAATCATTAAGGTCGGGATACTTCTAATTCCATATTGGCTAGCAACATTTGGATTCTCATCTGTATTTAATTTAAATACTTTAATTTTACCTTCAAAGTCTTTCGAAATCTCCTCAACAACTGGTGCGACCATCCTGCAAGGTCCGCACCATGGAGCCCAAAAATCAACTAAGACTGGCAGATCACTTTGCAAAACTTCTTTATCGAATGAAGAATCAGTTACGGCGGCGGCTGATGACATAATTTAGATATTCCTTTAAGAAAATTTAGCAAGCTATTCTTTTAAGTGATGATTTCATTACAGATAAAAACATATAAGTAACAAAACATACTTAAGAAAGCCCGATAAATCGGGCGATTTGGTGTGTGAGGAGTATGGGGCTTCCCCCATGTCTTAATGATAACTCCTAAAGAGAAATTTTTTCCATATAAAGAGATTTGATTTTATTTACCCATTCCAAGTCGTTGGGCTTTTTGATAAACCTTACCCTCTGTCAAGAGAGATGGTGCAATAACAATTTCTACTTTTTGCATTTCTTTAATATTTTTAGCTCCAAGAGTACTCATGGATGTCCGTATAGCTCCAATTAAATTATGTGTCCCGTCATCAAGTAATGCCGGTCCTTTTATGATTCTTTCTAAAGAACCGGTAGAGCCTACCTCAATTCTTGTACCTCTTGGTAAAATTGGACTGGGAGTAGCCATTCCCCAATGAAATCCATTACCTGGGGCACTTGATGATTTGGCTATGGGGGAACCAATCATTACAGCATCAGCGCCACAAGCAAGACATTTACAAATATCTCCACCAGTAATAATTCCTCCATCAGCAATTATGGGAACATAACGACCAGTTTCTTCAAAATAATCATCTCTTGCTGAACTACAGTCAGATATTGCTGTTGCCTGAGGGATGCCGATGCCTAAAACCCCTCTTGAAGTACATGCAGCCCCAGGACCAATTCCCACCATAAGACCTGCTACGCCTGCTTTCATAAGTAGATCTGCGACTTCATAAGTTACACAGTTTCCAGCAACAACGGGAATTTTTAAAGATTTACAGAGACTTTTAATATTTAACGTCTCTTTTCCTTCCATACCTAAATGTTCGGTTGAAACTACTGTTCCCTGTAGAAAAAATAAATCTATTTTTGATTTAACAAGTGTTTCTTTAAATTTAATAGCAGCTTGAGGAGTTCCACTTAAAGCGGCTATACCTCCTTTTTCTTTAATTTCATTAATTCTTTGAATTATTAGGTCTTCTTTAATAGGTTCACTGTATATTTTTTGCATTAGAGGAACGAATTCACTTTTCCCAACAGATGAGATTTGACTCAATATTTCTTTTGGATTTTCATATCTAGTTTGAATACCCTCCATATTAAGAACACCAAGAGCTCCTAACTCTGAAAGCTCTACAGCTGTATCTACATCAACCACACTATCCATTGCACTTGCAATAATTGGAATTTCTCTTTTAATATTTTCAATTGACCAAGAAGGATTAGTTAAATCATAATCAAGAGTTCGAGTCCCAGGAACTAACGCTATTTCATCAATACCGTAAGCTCTTCTAACTTTTTTGTTTAAACCAATTTCAATATTCACGATTTTTTTATTTTATTCTGATTAAATTAACAACTAAAGCTGTAATTAGCCAATAATTATTTAAAAACAAAAGAGTTTTTTTATTATTTGTGTATAAATGTGAGTATTTGAAAATTAATTATAAGCTTTTTTTTATTCATTCTGACAATCAGGGATTATTATTAAATAAAGGTCTTTTATATGTCTGATATTGTTGATTCTGAGAATTCTGGTTTGAATGAAAATAACGATCGAATCATTCAGACTGATTTAAGAAATGAGATGTCACGCTCTTATCTAGAGTATGCGATGAGTGTTATCGTCGGACGTGCTCTCCCTGATGCGAGAGATGGATTAAAGCCAGTTCATAGAAGGATCTTGTATGCGATGTATGAGCTTGGTTTAACAAGCAGTAGGCCATATAGAAAATGCGCAAGGGTAGTTGGAGAGGTTTTAGGAAAGTACCATCCTCATGGAGATACTGCTGTTTACGATGCATTAGTGCGTATGGCACAGGATTTTTCTATGAGAATGCCATTAATTGATGGGCATGGGAACTTCGGGTCTGTAGATAATGATCCCCCTGCCGCGATGAGATATACAGAATCACGTCTTCAATCCCTAACAGATGAAAGTTTGCTCGAGGATATTGAATCTGAGACTGTTGATTTTTCCGATAATTTTGATGGCTCACAACAAGAACCAAATGTTTTACCAGCTAGGATCCCCCAACTCCTATTAAATGGATCATCAGGTATTGCTGTTGGAATGGCAACTAATATACCTCCCCATAATTTAGGAGAATTAATCGATGGTCTTAAAGCTATAATTAAAAATCCCTCAACAGAAGATAAAGAACTTTTTGAATTAATTAAAGGACCAGATTTTCCAACTGGAGGCCAGATATTAGGAAGAGATGGTATCAGAGAGACCTTCAAATCTGGGAAGGGGTCAATAACGATGAGAGGTGTTGCAGATATTGAACAAATCAAATCTCCTGGTAGAGCAGAAAAAGATGCCGTAATAATCACTGAGCTTCCATTTCAAACTAATAAAGCAGCTCTTATAGAAAGAATCGCAGATTTAGTAAATGAGAAAAGATTAGATGGGATATCAGATATTAGAGATGAAAGTGATAGAGATGGGATGAGAATTGTAATTGAGCTTAAAAGAGATGCCTATCCTCAAGTTGTTCTAAATAATTTATTTAAAATAACACCTCTACAAAATAATTTTAGTGCAAATATTTTAGCTCTTGTCAACGGAGAACCTACAACCCTTTCTCTCAGAAAAATGCTAGATGTATTTTTAGAATTTAGAATTAAAACAATAAAAAGAAGAACAAGTTTCTTATTGAAAAAAGCAGAGGAGAGAGATCACATTATCAAGGGTCTTCTTTTAGCCCTTGACGCTATGGATAATATTATTAATTTAATAAGATCTGCAAAAGATACGAATTCAGCAAGAGAGCAACTGCAAAAAGATCATGAATTATCAGTAATTCAAGCAGATGCAATTTTACAAATGCAATTAAGAAGATTAACAGCTTTAGAGGCCGATAAAATTAAAGCAGAGCATGATGAGCTTACAAGGAAAATTACAGATTACAAAAATATATTGAATGATAAGGAGAGAATAAATGAAATTATTCTTGAAGAGCTTAGTAAAATAGATGAAAGATTTTCATCTCCGAGAAAAACAGAGATTCTCAATTTAGGCGGGGGACTTGATGATATTGACTTAATAGCTAACGAAAGATCCGTTGTTTTAATAACGACTGCAGGATACTTAAAAAGAATGCCTGTAAGTGAATTCGAATCTACAAGCAGGGGTTCTAGAGGTAAAGCTGGAACAAAGAATCAACAAGATGATGAAGTTAAATTATTCATAAGCTGCAATGATCATGATAATCTTTTACTTTTCAGTGATAGAGGGGTAGCTTATGCACTCCCAGCTTATCGAGTACCTATGAGTAGTAGAACAGCTAAAGGGACTCCCTCTGTTCAACTACTCCCAATACCAAGAGAAGAACAAATTACCTCTCTTGTTTCAGTAGATTCCTTCGATAACGAGTGTTATTTATTAATGCTCACTAAAGCTGGATTTATAAAAAGGACTCCATTATCTGCTTTTTCAAAAGTTAGATCAAATGGTCTAATAGCTATTAACTTAGAAAAAGGGGATGCTTTAACCTGGGTTAGATTATCAACAGAAGGAGATAGTGTCTTAATTGGGTCAAGCAGAGGAATGACTATTCATTTTAGGTTAGATATTCATGAATTAAGACCTCTTGGAAGAACTGCTAGAGGTGTTAAATCAATGAACTTAAAAGAAGGAGATCAACTTGTATCAATGGATGTTTTAAGTTTTAACATGGTTGATCAATTAGCAAATCTTGAAGAGGAAGATATTGAGAATGAGAATGAGGAAGATCTTGAAAGTAAGTCTTTAAAAGGACCTTGGGTTCTAGTAGCAAGTGCTTTTGGTCTTGGAAAAAGAGTTCCAGTTACAAAATTTAGATTACAAAAACGTGCGGGTATGGGACTAAGAGCAATTAAATTCAGAATCAAAGATGATTCACTCGTCGGCCTTAAGGTTCTTGGGAAAGGTGAAGAATTACTTTTGGTTACAGAAAAAGGAGTAATTGTAAGAACTAATGCTGATAGAATCTCTCAACAATCAAGAGCTGCTACAGGTGTAAAGTTACAACGACTAGATGATGGAGATCATTTATCCGAGGTTGTGTTGGTTCCTCATGAACAAATTGAAGAAGAAGATCAATTAATTTCGAATGAAGAAGAAACTTAACAACCTTTAGATTTAGAAACTTCTTATGGAAATTCTTGATATTTTGATATTAGGTTCTGGGCCTGCAGCATTATGTTTAGCTTCAGAATTAGCCAAACAAAATCTTAATATCAAGGGGATATCAACAAAATCTCCTTATGAAAAATGGGAAAACACCTATGGGATTTGGGCTTCTGAGTTAGAAGAATTTGGTTTAGCGTCTTTGTTATCTCATAGATGGTCAAAAACTGTAAGCTATTTTGGAGATGGAATAAAGGATAAAGGGAATAGTCCCACAAAACATTATTATGATTATGGTTTAATTAATCAGGAAGATTTTCAAAATGAACTTTTGAAGACCTGTAAAGGTATTCAATGGTTAAATGAAACTGCAAAAGTAATTAAAACAGAAAACAAGATTTCTGAAGTAATTTGTTCATCAGGGTTAAAGCTAAAGGCAAGATTAGTAATTGATGCAAGCGGACATAAGAGTAAATTTATAAAAAGACCATTTTTAAAAGAAGTCGCACAGCAAGCTGCTTATGGAATCGTCGGTAAATTTTCTACTCCTCCTGTAAAAAAAGATCAATTTGTTTTAATGGATTTTCGTTCTGACCATTTAGAGGATGAAGAGTTGTTAAAATCCCCCTCTTTTCTTTACGCAATGGATTTAGGGAGTGAAACTTATTTTGTTGAAGAGACATCACTAGCTAGTTATCCTTCTTTTTCACAAGACCATCTAAAAAAAAGACTTTTAAGTAGATTAAATAACAAAGGTATAAAAGTAGTAGAAATTTTTCATGAGGAGAATTGCTTATTCCCTATGAATTTACCACTACCATATAAGAACCAATCGGTTCTTGGTTTTGGAGGGGCCGCAAGTATGGTTCATCCCGCATCTGGATATATGATTGGATCTCTATTAAGAAGAGCTCCACTTCTCGCTGAAAAATTAGCAATCTTTTTAAAAGAACCAAACTATAGTTCACTAGAATTAGCTACTAAAGGATGGTCAGTCTTATGGCCATATGAATTAATTCAAAGACATAGGCTATATCAATACGGACTCAGGAGATTAATGAGCTTTGATGAAAGTAGATTAAGATGTTTCTTTTCTAATTTTTTCAAATTGTCAACGGAAGAATGGGTAGGTTTTCTGACCAATACTCTTCCATTACCTAAATTGATTTATGTAATGAGTAAAATGTTTATGAGTTCACCTTTAAAAGTTAAGCTTGGGATGTTAAAAATAAAATAATTAATTAGGCCTATTTATAACTAACAAGCTATTTCCTGAGAATCCAGTATTTGCAATAGGTTTGTAAAGAAGTAATGATATTTATATTGTGTTTTTTAATTTAATTTATGTTGCTAAATATCACAAAGAAACAAACAAAATCCGAAGTAGATCCAACCCTACAAGCAAGGGTTAATAAGGATTTATTTAATCAGTTTACAAAACTAGCTGAACATTACAAATGTTCTAATGCTGAATTACTAAGAGCCTTAATCAAAGACTGCTTAAAAAGGTTTCAGGAGCCTAGAAATGAGCAATGAAAGAATTTTAAATTGCTCAATTAGGATTCCTCATCTTGAATTAATAGAGTCTGGATTACCAAGTGAAGTCCATCAACGACTTAATTATCTCCATGTCACTAAAGAAGAAGCTTATAAATTGGTTGGTTATAAGCTTTCAGGATGGGTTGTACTTTTTTGTAATCTAAAAGGGAATCCATATCTACATCAAGGCAAACCTTTTTACCGGCTCAAGCCAGAACCTGAACAATTAGAAGGAGATCATCCACCCAAGTATCTATCTCCAAAAGATGCTGGTTTCAGACCATATTTTTCACGTTTAGCTAAAGAAGAAAAGTACAAGACATGTAAGAAGTTATTTATAACAGAAGGTGAGAAAAAAGCTGATGCCCTAACCCATTATGGTTTTCCTTGTATAGCTCTAAGTGGTGTCAGTAGCTGGAAAGATAAAAGGAGTGGAGAATCCAAACCACTTCCAGAATTAGAAGAATTCAATTGGAAAAACAGGCTAGTATATCTTGTCTTTGATTCAGATATTATTTCAAAAGTAGAAGTACTTCTTGCTTTAAAGAGCTTAAGTGAATTTCTAAAAGGTAAAGAAGCAAAGGTATTTATTATCCTTTTACCAAATGAGCTAAATGGCGGAAAAAATGGTGCTGATGATTTTTTAAAGCGACATGGTAAACAAGCATTCTCTGAACTCGTAAGAATTGCAAGGCCAGCTTTTCATTACTACAAAAGAAAGAAAGAGGAGGTATTTACTTGGAAGCCTGAACCTTCAGAGACACACCATATTGCATTAATGACAAGTATTATCTTTCAAGATTTCTATGCTGAAAGATCTGGAATAGGTTTATTTCGATGGAAAGAAAAATACTGGGAAAAAGTAAAAGGTAAATCTAAAGAGGAAATCTTAAAGCCTTTGCATCGATGGTTAGATGTGATGGATTTCCATAAAAGAAGTTGTAGTCACATCTCATCAATTAAAGAAGAATTACTTGCACGTTTAAATCAAGAGACATGGGATCCAACTCATTTAATAGCTTTCTCAAATGGCACTTTGGATATACGAACAAACAAGCTTTCGCATGGGCATAACTCAAAGGATCTCATCTCCTTCTTATTTCCTTTCCCTTTTGATCAATCAGCTCAGTGTCCAACATGGATAAATTTCTTACAAGAAACATTTCCTGAACAAGAAGTCCAAAACCTTTTAAGAGCTTCTTTTAAATGGACTATTACACCAAAGGATTCTGAACAGCCATTCCCGTATGAGGTCGCATTTGATGTTCACGGTCCTAGGGGATGCGGAAAAGGAACCATCTCTGAAGTACTTACAGCTTTATGTGGTGGAAGCCACGGTGCAGGAATTGTACGTAGTGAAAGCTTTAACAATTCCAATTCTCTAGCAGCGTTAATAGGTAAGAAAATTGCCATTGATCCTGATTCATCTGGTCATATTAAAGATCCAGGGATTTTTAATTCTATTGTTAGCAATGAACCAGTTGGAGTCCATTTTTTTTATCAAAATCGATTTGCAGTTCGTTTAGGTGTTGTTATTTGGCGATTCTATAATGATACTCCTGTTGCTCATGGTGGAGGTTTAGAAGGTATGGGTAGGAGATTGATTACCTTTAGAATTTCAAATAGTCCAAAAATACGTGATCCTTCTTTAAAAAAGAAATTACTACATGAGATAGCTGGGATATTTCAATGGTGCTGGACGATGGGCGAAGAAGAGATGGAAGAGACGTTTAAGAATAGAGGAAGAATTCCATCAATTCAAGAAGCAACAATTGAAAACTTATTGGAATCACGACCAGTTTTGAGATTCTTGGTCGAGAAATATCAAGATGGGATTGAATTTATTTTAGGTAGAAATTTGTACCACGAATATCGAGACTGGGCAAAAGATACAGGCCTCCAACCTGTTAAAGAAACCAAGTTCGGACTGGAGGTCAAGAAGGTGGTGGGTTGGGTGGTGAGTAGCAAAACAAAATATGGTGTCAACTATCAAATCAAGCCTATGATTGATTTTAATTTGACCGATCACTTTGGATTTGAATGCATAGATGAAGGGTTGAACTCACCACCAGAACTTACCCTCCACCCAAACTCACCACCAGTAAATCCATCTAATAGATATGATTCTCAAACAAAGGTGAAGAGTTTGAAGGGTTTACCTCTTTCTTTTAATCAAGAAAAAAGCAAAAATAAAAACTGTATATATAAAGGGGTGGAGCAAACTCACCATACCCAACACACTCAACACCAAGAGACATTAAATCTAGCTACTTATAATACTGCTGAGTTTGAAGATGATAGTGAGCCACATTGGGGGCCTCGGCCTGTTCCATAATAATTTGGGTCCTTTCCAGAGGAAGTAGGTGGGTGATTTCGAGCCCCAAATTTCCCCTAGGTAAAAGACTGCGTAATTGGACACACTTTTACAATTTCCTCATAGGGAAAATGGGCTAGAATCGTTGTATAGCAATTAATCTCACCTAATGCAAATTTTGTAAGATGAAACCAAAAGCATTTCATATTGAAGCGTTTACAATTACCCAGACAGCTAAAAAGTTAGGCTATAGAAGCACCAAAACAATCTACAGACTGGTTAATAGATATGTTTTAGAGGATTATATTTTTTTAGAAAAATCAGGGAGAATTTATCTAATATTAGAACCACCAAATCTTCCAACTCTTGCAGAAAAGATCAAAGCAAATATTCAATTTAGAAGAAATAATATTATCAAAAGGAGTTTATAATGAAGTTAAATAAGATTAGATAAAATTAAAAGAATTAATTAGCTAAAACATTATTTTTTTTATTAGTTTATTGTTTGATTTGATTTTTTTTGACAGTATTTAATTAAGTGTGTAATTTTTTAAACAGTGACAACTGAATCAAGTCAAAATTCTGAATTTGCAAGAAAACATCCCAGCGAAGGAATGGATGCCTTAGATAAAGAATCAAAATTACCTTTAAAAGGATGGGAAAGCGAAGTTGCTCGAGCTAAGGAATATGGTTTAGAAGCCGCTAAAAGTATAGTCGATAGAAAAATATCTACATTTTCAAGAGGAGAGTTACCTCATTTTGCTGGGATTAATACATTTATGAAAGCCCCATATGTTGAAAATGTAAATGAAGTAGGAAATTATGATGTTGCGATAGTTGGGGTACCGCATGATTCTGGAACTACATATAGACCAGGAACAAGATTTGGTCCTCAAGGTATAAGAAAAATTTCTGCTCTCTATACTCCCTATAATTACGAAATGGGCGTTGACCTAAGAGAGCAAATTTCTATATGCGACGTAGGAGATATTTTTACAATCCCAGCAAATAATGAAAAAAGTTTTGATCAAATTTCAAAGGGCATCGCTCATATTTTTGCGAGTGGTGCGTTCCCAATCATATTAGGAGGAGATCATTCGATAGGATTCCCCACTGTAAGAGGTGTTTGCCGCCATTTAGGGGATAAAAAAGTTGGAATTATTCATTTTGATAGACATGTAGATACTCAAGAAACAGATTTGGATGAAAGAATGCATACCTGTCCATGGTTTCATGCAACTAACATGAAAAATGCACCAGCCAAAAATCTCGTTCAACTAGGAATTGGAGGGTGGCAAGTCCCAAGAGAAGGAGTAAAAATTTGCAGGGAACGAAGTACGAATGTTTTAACAGTTACTGATATTTGCGATATGGGTTTAAAAGAAGCAGCAGATTTTGCTATTGAAAAAGCCACAGATGGAACTGACTGTGTATATATTTCTTTTGATATTGATTGTATTGATGCTGGATTTGTACCAGGAACTGGTTGGCCTGAGCCTGGAGGTTTGTTACCTCGAGAAGCACTAAAACTTTTAGAATACATAATTAGAAATGTAAATGTATGCGGACTTGAGTTGGTAGAGGTTTCGCCTCCATACGATGTAAGCGATATGACAGCTTTACTAGCAACCAGGGTTATTTGTGATTCCATCGCACATCTAGTAGTAAGTGGTCAGCTTCCAAGGAAATCAAAGCCAGAATGGATTTTTGATAAATGTAATATGGCTGTTGATAAAAAATGGAGATAAATAATTGTGCATGAAGTAGATATGACCAAATGCTTGATTCTCTCTATGGAAGAATGGGCAGAGAGAAAAAACAAAGAAAAAATAGTTGTTGAAAAAATTAATCTTAAGATTGGGGAATTTACTTGTGTAGAGCCAATTTCGTTAATTAATACTTTTAATGCTGCTGTGTTTGGCTCATGGTTAGATTCTTCTGAGATTATTATTGAAACTATTCCTTTTGAGGGCAGATGCTCTAAATGTAAAAATTCATATTATCCAAAGAAAGATAATGGTTATAAATCTCCTTGTTGTAATTTAAATTTGGAAGAAATTATTAGAGGTAGAGAGTTGAAAATTTCATCTATTGATTTCAAAGAAAAGTAAGAGTTTACTATCTAGAATAGATAAGTATTTTTATATATATAAATGCATCTACCGCTTTCAGACAAAATTGAATTAAATATTCTTCATAAAAATAGCCACCAAGCTGAAATAAATAAAAAAAAGTTTAATGAGTGTAAGGTACTATGTCTAAATATAATGAGTAGTCCAGGTTCAGGTAAAACAAAATTACTTGAAAAAACTTTAGAAGATTTATCAAAAAAAATTAAGGTTGCCGTCTTGGAAGGTGATATGACAACCACCTTAGATGCTGCGAGGTTAGAGAAATTAAATATTCCAGTTGTCCCAATTACAACTGGAAGAGCATGTCATCTAGATGCAAATATGGTTAAAGGTGGATTTAAAATTTTAGAATCAAAAATTAATCCTACTTTACTAGACATTTTATTAGTAGAAAATGTGGGTAATTTAGTTTGTCCAGCAGAATTTGAGATAGGGGAACATTTTAAAGTCGCACTTTTGAGTATTACTGAAGGGGAAGATAAACCTCTGAAGTATCCAGTTATGTTTCGAGAAGCAGATTTAGTTTTGATTACTAAAGTAGATTTATTGCCACATCTAAATTTTGATATTGATGAATTAAAATCAAATATTTCTTTAACGAATCCTAAGGCAGAGGTGATAGAAATTTCTTCAATATCAATGACTGGATTTGATTTATGGAAAAATTGGATAAGTAAAAAGATTCAAGAATTTAAAAAGTAAGGAAGAAATATAAATATTAGAAATTTTCTAAAAGTATCCATCATTACAACTTTATATTTATTTTTTTTTAAGTATTGATATAACGTAATCCTTTTTTTTTAATGTTCAAAAAGTTTAAAGCTTTTGCCTTTTCTTTGATTGCTTTAGTTCTTGCAATTTCATTGAGTACACTTTCAAGTCCAGCTGCTCCAAAAGGTGATCCTATTACTCTTGGATATAGTAACTGGGCAGGTTGGTGGCCATGGGCAATAGCTGTTGATCAAAAAATGTTTGAAAAAAATGGAGTTAATGTAGAGATGAAATGGTTCGATGGATATGTACAATCCATGGAAACTTTTGCTGCTGGTAAAATTGATGGAAATTCTCAAACCCTAAATGACACAATTTCTTTCCTACCTGGAGAGAATGGTGGAGAAGTAGTTGTACTAGTAAATGATAATTCTGCAGGTAACGATCAAATAATCGCAGATA
This sequence comes from Prochlorococcus sp. AG-469-F22, assembly GCA_003211655.1. GTDB lineage: Bacteria > Cyanobacteriota > Cyanobacteriia > PCC-6307 > Cyanobiaceae > Prochlorococcus_A. The sequence goes on from QCSC01000001.1 coordinate 39,308, forward strand.
AATCAATTAAAAGTGTTGCCGATTTAAAAGGAAAAACTGTGGCAGTTGAAGAAGGAGTTGTAGATGATTTTCTTTTGGTCCTAGCTTTGAATGATGTTGGGCTCACAAGAGATGATGTAATCATTAAGGGACTTCCAACTGATCAGGCTGCTACTGCATTCGCAGCAGGTAAAGTAGATGCAGTTGGGGCTTTCCCTCCATTTACGGGCACCGCAATGAAGAGACCTGGAGCAAGAGTTATTGCAAGTTCAAAAGATTATCCAGGAGCAATTCCAGATTTATTAGCTGTTAGTGGAGATTTAATCTCGGAAAGACCCGATGATGTTCAAAAAATAGTAAAAACTTGGTGGGATGTAAGAGCATTCATGGAAAAGAATCCAAGAAAGTCTGCAAAAATCATGGCTAAAAGAGCTGGAATTCCAACAAGAGAATATAAACAATACAAAGGTGGAACAAGGTTCTTTTCATTAGAAGAAAATTTAGAAGCTTTTAGTGGTGGATTTGGTATGAAACATATGCCTTATGCGGCGAAACAAATGGCAGACTTTATGGTTAAGGTGGGATTTATCCCTGAAAAACCTGATATGAGTAAATTATTCAATTCTTCTTTTGTAAAAAATATTAGTTAATAAAAAGAATTAGAATGATTAGTTCAAAATTAATCAAGAGGGATAAATCTTTTTTTTTATCCCTCTTTTCATTTGGTACTGAACCAAAAAAATTAAATAAAACATTCCTTCAAGTTGCATCACTTTTGCTGCCTCTTTTACTTTGGTCAGTAATTTGTCAACTAAAACTGGTAAGTGAATTGTTTTTGCCATCTCCCTTAGCAGTTTTTTATTCACTTTTAGATATGGCTGAAAGTGGGATCTTATTCGAAGATATATTTGCAAGTACTGGTAGGGTTTTTGCAGGTTTTATAATCGCTACAATTTTATCTGTTCCTTTAGGTATTGCGATGGGGTCCTTCCCCTCTTTTTGTGCATTATGCGAACCTTTGATTGCAATGCTTAGATATATGCCTGCGGCTGCTTTTACTCCTTTACTGATTATTTATTTAGGAATTGAAGAAGCTCCAAAAATTGCGTTAATTTTTATTGGAACAGTTTATTTTAATGTTTTGATGGTTATGGATTCAGTAAAATTTGTTCCTAGGGAGCTTATAGAAACAACTCTTACTTTAGGTGGTAATACAAAAGATTTATTATTCAAAGTAATAGCAAGATATTCTTTACCAAGTATTATTGATACTCTAAGAATCAATATTGCAACTTCATGGAACCTAGTAATCGTAGCAGAATTAATTGCGGCAGAAGTTGGTTTAGGAAAAAGGATTCAATTAGCTCAGAGGTTTTTTCGTACAGAACAAATATTTGCAGAATTAATAGTTCTCGGGATAATTGGATTCACTCTAGATATGAGCTTTAGATTTCTTTTAAGACGTACATGCAAATGGGCTGTTTAAATGAAACTGGATGTCAATAATATTTCAAAATACTTTGGGGAAGGCTCTAATAAAAAAAAGGCAATTGATGAAGTTAGTTTTTCAATAAGTTCTGGAGAGTTTAAAACTCTTGTAGGGAGTTCTGGATCAGGTAAAAGTACTATATTGAGGATTATTGCTGGACTAGAAAATCCATCAAAAGGAAACGTAAAAGTTGATGGAAAAGTTGTTCATGGTCCTGGCTTAGATCGAGGAATGGTTTTTCAGAAATATAGTCTTTTTCCATGGCTTACCGCAGAAGAGAATATTGCATTTGGAATGAACTTGAATTCTTATAAATTAAAAGAAATAAAATATCGAACATCTTATTTACTTGAAGTAGTGGGACTTCAAGATTCAGCTTCTAAGTATCCAAAAGAATTATCTGGAGGAATGCAACAAAGGGTTGCTATTGCTAGAGCTTTGGCGACAAATCCAAAAATCTTGCTTTTAGATGAACCTTTTGGAGCCTTGGACTTGCAGATCAGAGAATCTATGCAGAGTTTTCTATATAAATTGTGGAAAAAAACTTCATTGACTGTTCTTCTTATTACACACGATATTGAAGAAGCATTAGCGCTATCTCAGCGAATATGTATTTTGGCTCCTAATCCTGGAAGAATAATAAAAGAAGTTAACGTTGATTTACAAAAAGATGATTTAAATAAATTGAGGCTGGATCCAAATTTCTCAAAGTTGAGATATGAGTTATCTGATTTTCTAAGAAGTATCCAAAAGAATTAATGTCTAATAAGAGTTTTTTGCCTACATGGCTTTATAACGATAAACAAATATTTAATTTTGAATTAGAGAAATATTCAAAAAACTTTTGGCATCCATTGATTTTTGTTGGAGAAATTAAAGCTGGAGAAATATTAGAAAAAAAATTCTTAAAGCAATCATTATTTATTTCATGTTCACAAAATAATTCAATAAATGTTTTTAAAAATAGATGCCCGCATCGTGGCTCAGAACTACTTTTGCTAAAAACAAAAGATAATCCCTCTAAAAGTATTTTCTGTCCCTATCATGGCTGGACTTTTGATGGCTTTGGTGAACTTAAAACACTGCCATTAAAGGACGATTTTGAGATCAAAGTAGAATTAGGTGATTATTTCTTAGAAAAAGTAAATTCTTTAGTAAATGGACCTTTTATTTGGATTAATTTCAGCAATCAACCAATATCTATAGATGATCAAATTGACCTTGTTGTCGGAAATTGTAACGATGAATGGAATATAAATTATGGTATATTTTCTGAATTTTCTAATACATTAAATTGTAATTGGAAAATAGCTCATGATAATACACTAGATGACTATCATGTCGCGGTCGCTCATAAGAATACATTACATAAAGAACAAGGTCCAATTAAAAACTATAAGTATTTTTTTAGTAAATTTTGTAATGTTCTTGTTACTCCAATGAATAGTAGAGAAAATTTATATACTTTTGGATTATTACCATGGACGCATATTATAGTTTGGCCTGGTAGAGGTATTTTGTTAATAAGTTATCCTCCTCAAAGAATTGATCAATGTAGTTTGGAAATAAAATTAGCTTCGGCAACTCTATGTACAAAAGATTTAGAAGATTGGAAAATTAATATCTTAAATTTTCTTAGGGAAGATAAAGTTATTGTCGAATCAGTTCAAAAGTCTTATAGGGGGAAATTTAAACTTGGACCCCCTAATAGACTTGAACAGAGAATTATTCACTGGCAAGAAGTTTATAAGGAGTTTTTGCAGGCATATGGAATTTCTTTTTAAAAAAGAAAATATTGCAAAGATACATATTGAAAATATAGGTAACCCAAAGATAATTGCTTCTACAAAAATTAGCTAATTGCCCCTTATTGTTGATCGACTGTCAAATTAATCTGTTTAAAAATATCTACTGTTAATATGAATTAAATTTTTAAATTAAGTTGGTTTACTTTAAGAGAGAGTTTATTAAATCCCTTAAAATAAAAGGCTCTATATTTTTAATTGTGATAATTATTGGATTTATTTACTCAAGTCCAAAATCAAGGGTAATTATTGCAAATTCTTTTACTTCTTCAGCCAAATTTTTAAATGAAACTGTCGAAACAAAAAATAAAGATAGTTGGTTTTCTGAACCAGATTTCGTTTTCAGTATTAGGTTAAGATTACGAGAATTTTTAAGAGGAACTCAAAGAGGTTGAAAAAGAAATAATTGCCCTTTATTGTAGATGACTATCAATTACTAACTATTTGCGGTGCAAGTAGTAAGCGTTTCATTTAATTCCACCCATAACAATATTCGAATCTATCTTTTTTGCATTGCAAAAATGCTTCATAGCGATTATCTGCTATACCTTGCCATACTTTGCTAACTTAAAACGCTTAAAAAATTTAATCAATATCTCCAAAAAAAGATTTAGAGGGGATCGAAAACTTTAAAACGCTAACTTGAATTTTTATTTTTAGGTATTTTTACTAACATAAACTATAAATTAGATGTAAATGTCAATTAGGATTTTAAAAAGTTTTTTATTTCTAGCTTTATCCTCTCCTTTTATAGGGCAGGCAGAAACAAAGCAAGAAATCAAATATCAATCCAATAGTTTTAATTCTTCAAATAGCGTTATTGCAAAGCAGGAATATGAAGTAGAAAAACCTTCATACATTATTGATAGAAATAAATGTAATGTTTTTGAAAACAAAAGATCTTCTACTTGTGTTGGACCAGAAAAGGCTTATCAACCTAAAGATGAATTAGATGAATACATAATTAAAGGAGCAACTTATTCGACTAAGTTTGTTCCTTTAATGAATGATGGCGCAGAAGGTAGTGAATATACTAATTTAATGGCTAATGATGGTAAAAGATTATTGGTAGATGCTGGATTTGATTTTGTAAATAGTACTGCTAATAGTGGAATTCAAAGTATTCCATTTTTTGCTCAAACATCTGTTCATATTTCTGGCGGCACAGAATCAGATACTAGTTTCTCAGTTAATAGCTTAATGAAGTTAGGAGAGCTAGCGGTTGATGATGAGGGTGATATAAAAACTCTCGCATTTTCTCAGGCAAGATTTGCTACTGCCACTAATGCAGATGGTTCTACTACTAACTTAGGGTTAGGAATAAGACATCGTCCTGATGATGTATCAATGATTGGTGCTAACGCTTTCTGGGATTACAGAATGACAGACTATAGTGATGCTCATAGCAGACTTGGACTTGGAGGAGAATATCTTTGGAAAGATTTTGAATTTAGAAACAACTGGTATATGGCAATAACTGATGAAAAAGAAATCTTAATAAAAAATGTCAAATATACAGAAAAAGTTGTAGACGGATGGGATGCAGAAATTGGTTATAGGCTTCCAAGTTATCCAGAACTTGCTTTCTTCGTTAGAGGGTTCAACTGGGACTATAAATATACTCAAGATAATTCTGGATTAGAAGGATCTCTTAGTTGGCAAGCTACACCTCATGTTGGACTAGAAGCTTTTATTTCTAATGAAATTTCTACGGCCTCTACAAAAGTAAACACTGATTTGCCTGGAACTAATGAGACTTTCTTTGGATTAAGGATGAATTTAACAGGAAATCCAGTTAAATTTGCCAAAAATGATTACAAGAATAATATGATCACTCAAATGACTCAACCGGTAAAACGTAAATATGATGTTTTACTTGAAAGGAAAACTGGTTGGTCCGTTAATTTCGGTGGAAATTAATCTAAGTATTCTTTAAAGCACTCCAATAAAAATGAAATTATTTACCAACGAATTTTTGAACTTACCAACTTTGAAAAGAAGCAAATTCTTGTTTTTTATAGCAGCATCTTTTTCTTCAATAATTGTCAGTTCAGAACCAACATACTCAAATGAAATAGCAAAATGTAGGGATTTAACTTTGCCATCATTAATTTCAGATGGTGGTCGAGTTAATGGAGGAAGGGGGTGTACTATGTCTCCAACTAGTTATAAGGTAAAAGCATTTGAATTAGGTCTTTGTACAGAAGCTAATAACCCATTTAGTACAACGGGCTTAGACACCTCTGGGTGTTTTGCTGTATGGAGTGATCCCAATGGTTATGAGGCGAATCTGGTTTCAGCAAATGGATCTGCTGCTGTTGAAACCTTAGATTCATCTAATGCAATAAGACCACCAGCAGGTACGTATAAACATGCTTATGTTATTATCGATGACACAATTAAGATAAGAGCTACTTTAGAATTAGCTGGTGAGACTTGGAAAACATCAAATAAAGATGCTCATAAAGAGTATTTCCCTACTGATAGAGATGAGGGTCAAATAGCCTCTTTAGGTAAAGTATCTACAGAGGATGCAGACGAAGCCGAAACAAGATTAGGTTTTTTTAATGTTACTGGCAATGATGCCGACGATAAATGTTATTTACAAGACTATGTTGTTGACAGTGACATAACCTTAAATGCACTTATGTTGAAATCTGATAAGAAAACTATCGCTACTAAAGCTACTTCTACAAGTAATTTTAATTATGATAATACGCTTTGTTCTGGTTCAAAATATATAGCAGGAGTAGAAACTTTTACAACTCCAATTGTTGTTACTGAGAATACAACTTCAGCGTCTTTAACTTTTGATACAACAGATGTAGGTGTTTGGGTAGAAGGTTATGATGGTTATAGCAGCATCACCTCAGATAGAGGACCAGGAGGATCTGACAGGCCCTATTTTGATATGGGGGCTTTTATTATAAGGATATCTGTTAATTAATTTATATTTAAATGGTATTCCAAAAGTATTTTTAATAATCGATTTAAAAACTATAATTCATTCCTCTTGATAAGACCCTTTTGGAAAATTAGAAGCTCTCCAAGAGTCAAATGAGCATTCTAAATTAATAATGCCATTATCTTTACTACTACAACCAAAAAGCAAAGTTAATAAAAGCGGTGCAAGTAGTAAGCGTTTCATTTAAAAATAAAATCTCTTTGCAACTTTTCTATCAAATCTTTCTTTTTCGTAAATTTTATTTTCTTCAATATTTTGATATTCCCAACCTAAGAATTGCCTTGTTTCTTTATCGTATTTACAAAATCTAGCTTTCTTAGAATAAGTACCCCAAGGACTTTTGACCTTATAACTAATTCCCCCAATTATCCACTTATTGCAAGCCATTTCTGCTTCAGTAAAAGAACCATATCTTCCAAACCAATTTGACCAATTTGCATTAACGGCAGTAGGTAGAGCGAGGGCTGCTAGTAGTGGGAGTAATAAGCGTTTCATTTCTTTTTAAGTTGCTTTTTTGTATTCGTAACAAGTCCAACTAATATGAGAATCTTAATTAGGATTCTATATCTAGCTGCAAATGCGGCTATTGGCTCTAAAAAGTCTTTTACTTCTTGTGGAAGTTGAGGGTAAACATCTTGTATATACCAAGGCAAAACAATTATTATAAACACCCCAAGAGCAGTCATTAGGACTACAGTTTTTAAAATTTCTTTTGCCTTCTCTTTCTTTGGTTTGTGATAGTCCTTGTAAAGTTCAATAAATTCATCCCATACAGAATCTGGCACTTGAGATACAGATACAAGACCTTCTAATTTAACGGCTAAATCCCAATCATATTTGTATGAAGCTTCTAATAGATTCTGGAACTCCGAATCAGGCATTTCCCTTAAGTTCATACTCTAATCCAATAAAAAAAAGGAGCTAATTGCTCCTTATTTTAGATCGACTGTCAATTATTAACTAATACTTAATCGCCATCTGCCAATGAGGGTAAGTTTCATAGGATTTTTCTCTAATTAATTGTAATTTTCTAGAATTTAATTTAACTACTATTCCATCAGTAGGATAATTATTAAATAACTTTTTATCAGTCCATTGTTTACGGTACATTTCCACCTGACTTGTAAAGTTAAGGCTTTTATATTCTGGAATTGTAAAACCTAATTTTTTTAAATATTGAAGGGAATCATGTTGGTTAAGTCGTCCGTTAATTATCTGAAAAGAACAAAAGCTAAGATGATCACTTTTACTATCAGCAGCCCGAAGATAACCTCCTGCCTGTCTTTGGCTAAAGCTGGGTCTGTCATACTCTGCTGGTGCATATAATTCGCCTCTAATCTGGATTAAACCTTTAATATTTATCTTAGATGGTACATCTGGAATATCTTTTATTTTATTAGTAACATCTCCTCCTTTCCTTGCTATTGCCTTAACTAAATCTCCATCTATATATTGAATAGCAATGGCACATCCATCAATCTTAGGTTCAATTATTAATCTAGTATCGGACAATAATCCATCTAAAAAATCATCAATAGAATCTTTAGGCAAACTTGGCAATGGCAATATAGTTTTTTTAGAAAAGTAATTTGCTTCTGGATTAACTCTAAATAAATTGGCTTCAAGTTTATCGAACTGTTCATCAGTAATTAAAGGAGTTCCCATCCTGTAATTATGGTCGTACCATTCAATCCGTTCTTCAAGATATGTAGTCATAATTAAGCAGCTTTAATTTTTTCCAATAATTACAGTAGTTTTACCGTCTAATATTGGTCTATTTTTTTCTGCAATTTGCTCTTTCATTACTTCTTTAACATCTATTCCTAATACATAAGCATCTTCCGCTCTTTGATCTAAACCAATATATTTATTAGTTTTAGTGTCATACATTCCAATACCAATATCAAATTTTATAGGGCTTTCATACTTTCTAGCTTTACTTACCTTTTCTGGAATTAAAACCTCAACAGCAAAACCAATCTCTTTTAAAAATAAATTAAATTCTGATCTTTTTTCTTTTATAAATCTATCTTTATCTAAAAATAATTTAACTTTATCTTGAATATCTTTTGCAGCTTGTTTACCTGATTTTTTTCTTTGTAGATTCTGTAAATCTAATATTGCTCGCTGATATTTTGTTTCCGCCTGTTTATATTCTTCTGTAGCTTCAAGTTGTTGTTTTTCTAAATTTATTGGAACTGCTCTGCCTTTAGCAAAATATTCCGATTCTGCTTTTTTAAAATTTTCTAATTTAGCTTTTAATTGATTTTTTTCATCTAAAGCTTTTAATCTTTTATTTTTTTGTATTTCAACTTCTTCCTCGTGTTTTTCATCAGTCAAATAATCTTCCCATCTAAATAACATTATTCGATTTAAGATTTCTGATTCATTATCAATATTGTTATGAATTTGCTTGTAAGGAACAGTATTAGTAGCTTTGCAATTTAAATCTCCGTCAGCTTTAGCATTGTGACATTGTAAAAAAGACATTTCTACTTCTACTTTTTCTCCACCTTTAGCCCATTTTTTGGTGCCAACAATTCTTCTTCTTGTAATAACATCCATGCGACCACCACAATGACCGCAGCGTATTACTCCTTGAAATAAATTAACTGTTTTATCTGTAGGAGATGTAAAAGTTCTATTTAATCTTCTGTTTTCTTTTGCTCCTTGAACTCTTTTAAATTGTTCTGGAGTAATATTGGAGGGAATGGATAGCAAACAACTCCTCTCTTAGTTTTTTCTCCTGTAACTGCTCTATTTTTAAGAATGCACGTCGAAATTGCATCTTTACTCAAATATTTATTTTTTCCATTTAAAGGACTTTTTACACCTTCCTTCTTTAAGATTTTCGCAGTTTTTCCTATACCTATTGTTTCGGCCATATTAAATATTCTTTGTATTAATTTCTTCTCTTCTTCAAAAGCTTTTGCTTTACCTGTCTTTTCATCTATATAAATCCAAAAGGGATATAAATTACCTTTAGTTCATTTTTTTCTAGGTTTAAAAGAGCTAAAGTCTCCCTCTGAAAACTGTTTAGCTATTTTTTCTTCAGAACCATTTTTTCTATTTGCTTTTTCTTCCCACTCACTAGAAGCACCTAAGCTTGCACCTAAAAATTGAAACCATTGAGCATCATCTGTGCCGTTAAATGGTTTTCCTCCTAATTGAACAAATGCCAATTCCAAGCCACTATCAAGAATTGTATTAAGGAGTTTTGTTGATCCTCTAGCTCTAGATCTAGTTAATCGACTCCAATTTTCTACAACTAAACACGTTCCTCTTGGAATTTCTCCTTTTTCAGCAGCTTTAATTAATGAAGATAATGCTCCAATTTCACTATTTTTGCCCCTACCACTTACTCCTAAATCTCGAAATTCAAATCCATCTAAATTTTCATAGTCTGGATGACTTTCTAGCCAATTAAGATAATCTTGCTCCTGTCGCTCTATTCCTGATTTGTTTTCTGTTGTTTGAGCTTTAGTGCTAACTCGGATATATGAGACAGAAAATTTAGTGGCAACTGGAGTTACTTCACTATTTGTTATAGAAGTTTTTGTAGTTGTTTCTGCCATTGCCATGAATTGACTTAAAGGCAGTATGGCACAGGTTTTATGTTATGACAAAAGGGGTAAAATATATCATGAGATTTTTATAATTGCCAATCTTGAATTCTTATATTAGGGAATATTTTATCTTCTTCTTCAATATTTTTGAGAAATTTATAATCAATAAAAGATTCATTTTCTAACATCGCAATTAATTTCCAGAATCTAAAAAGATGCCTATCAATCCTTTCTTTAGCGAGTTCAGTTGTGGTTCCCGCCTTTAAAATGAAACTCCAATCAGAGGATTCAGAAAGAAGTAACTCTCTTGCTGCTTGCTTTAATAATCTTATAGAGAAATCATCATAAAAGTTCTTTCTAGATAATTCAACAAAAACAGCACCCGCTTTTGTGATTTCTGGAACTATCCATGCGTTTTTATCATTAAGCCAGTAATTATGAAATCCACCCTGACCCCAGCTTGAAGGAGATGGATCACAAATTTGAAGGTTAGGATTTTGAAGAAGAATTTCCCTTAGGTTTGTAAGCTTAATGAAATATTTTGTAGATTTTTTAAGTATTTTTTCAATAAATCTTGGTCCTTCATACCACCAATGTCCAAATAGTTCAGCATCAAATGGAGCAATTAACAAAGGTTCAAATGATGCGGATAAAGAAAGTTTCTTTAATTGTTTAGATCTTGACAAAAGATAATTGTCAGCATGTTCTTCAACTTTTTTTATAGCTTCATCTTCTACATAAAATTCTTTTTTGCCTAGTGAACAATTATTGTTTGTAATTCTATGAAATTTCAATCCTAAAGGCCTGCTTGTTGGAATTCCTTTTTTTTGTAGTTCTGTGGAGGATAATTCCCACCCTAAGTCTTTATGAAATTCTCTATAAACTGGATTCCCTGGGTATCCTTCTCTTGAGGACCAAACTGGCAATGTTGATTCACTATCTCTCCCAAAAAAAGCTACACCTTTTTTTGAACAAATAGGTGCATATACACCATACCTTGGCCTTGGTGATCCATTTAAAATCCCATGACCGTCTAAAACTGCATATCTAATTCCACAATTTAGTAATATTTCATCAAGATTTTCATAATAAGCGCACTCAGGTAACCAAATCCCTAATGGTCTTGTTCCAAAAATAATTTCATGACTTCTTATTGCAGTATTTATTTGACCTAAAACTGTTTCAGGGTTTTCTCTAAGGATTGGTAAATATCCATGTGTTGCCGCACAAGTAAGGATATCTAAATTTCCAGTCAAATTTAAATTTTTAAATCTTTCAATTAAATCTCCAGAACATTTTTCCCAATATAAATAATTATTTTTAATATTTCTTAGAAGAAATTTAGATGCAGCTTGTTCTTTTTCAGGTAAATCATTCAAAAATTCTATTCTTGATTTAATCCAAGATGAGTATTTTTTTTGAATTTGTTTATTTTGAAGAAGTGACAATAAGGTTGGAGATAAACTGAGGGTTAATTTTGTATTGCTTGTATCTTGCTTTTTGCTTGATTCCATTACTTGAAGTAGTGGAATATAACATTCGAGTATCGCTTGGAATAACCAATCTTCTTCTAAAGAATTTTTTTCATTTTTCCTAACAAATGGGAGATGAGCATGTAGAACTATTGCCAATCTGCCTAAGTAATTTTTATTAGGGAGAGGCCCATTCATAGTTTTTTAAAGATTATGATTAAAGTTCGTTTAAAATGTCAAAATTTACTTTTAGGCAAATATTCAATTATTTAATTTTTTAAAATAATACTTTATTAATCAAATATAAAAACTTTTTATTTAGAATATTTTAACCAAAAATAATATGGTTTTGATTCCTATACATAGGGTTTATTTATAAGTATCTAGTAATTTTTTTTTAATTAGCTTAATATAGGATTAATCGTAATAAAATAAATTAATGTCCAAAGATCCTGGCAGGATATTGATCTTTGATACAACGCTGAGAGATGGTGAGCAATCCCCTGGTGCGAGTTTAAATCTTGAGGAAAAGCTTGCAATTGCCCAACAACTTGCAAGATTAGGAGTAGATGTTATTGAAGCAGGATTTCCATTTGCTAGTCCTGGAGATTTTAAGGCAGTAAATAAAATTGCTGAAGTAGTTGGTGGAGAAAATGGTCCAATAATTTGTGGTTTAGCTAGGGCTTCTACAAATGATATAAAAGCTTGTTACGAAGCTATAAGCCCAGCCCCTAAAAAAAGAATTCATACATTTATAGCCACTAGTGATATCCACCTAAAACATAAACTTAGAAAAACAAGAGCAGATGTTCTTTGTATAGTTCCTGAAATGGTTAGTTATGCTAAATCATTAGCTGATGATATTGAATTCTCTTGTGAAGATGCCTCAAGGAGTGATCCTGAATTTCTTTATGAAGTAATTCAACTAGCGATCACATCAGGAGCTACAACTATTAATATTCCAGATACAGTTGGTTTCACAACTCCAAGTGAATTTGGAAAACTTATTTTTGATATTAATAAAAATGTTCCAAATATTGATGAAGCTATTATTTCAGTTCATGGCCATAATGATTTAGGATTAGCCGTTGCTAATTTTCTAGAAGCAGCAAAGAACGGAGCGAGGCAATTAGAGTGCACAATAAATGGGATAGGTGAAAGAGCAGGGAATGCCTCCCTAGAAGAATTAGTAATGGCATTACACGTGAGGAAAAGTTTTTTTAATAGTTTCTTTGGAAGAAGTTCAGATTCACCGACTCCATTAACAGCCATAAGAACAGAAGAAATCACAAAAACTTCGAGATTAGTATCTAACTTAACTGGAATGAATGTTCAGCCTAATAAGGCAATTGTTGGGGCAAATGCTTTTGCTCATGAGTCGGGAATCCATCAGGATGGTGTACTAAAAAATAGACTCACATATGAAATTATTGATGCAAAAACTGTTGGTTTGAATGATAATAAAATTTCATTAGGGAAACTTAGCGGAAGAAGTGCCGTAAGAGCAAGATTGGAAGAGATGGGATACGATTTAAGTAGAGAAGACCTGAATGATGCTTTTGCTCGTTTCAAAGATCTCGCTGATAGAAAACGAGAAATTACTGATAGAGATTTAGAAGCTATTGTTAGTGAACAGGTTCAACTTCCTGAATCTAAATTTCAACTAAGTCATGTTCAAGTTAGTTGCGGCAGTACATCCAAGCCTACCGCGACGGTAACTCTTATAAATACAGAAGATCATACTGAAGATACTGCTGTCGCAATAGGTACTGGACCTGTAGATGCGGTTTGCGAAGCACTAAATGCATTAACTAAAGTTCCCAATGAATTAATAGAGTTTTCAGTAAAATCTGTAACGGAAGGAATAGATGCATTAGGGGAAGTTACTATAAGAATTCGGAACAAGAATAAAATATATTCAGGGCATTCTGCGGATACAGACGTAGTTGTTGCTGCTGCGAATGCTTTTGTAAATGCTTTAAACAGGCTTGTATTTTCAGAGAAGAAAAACTCTATTCACCCCCAATTTGATAATTTAGAAAATCCTAAAAGTAAGATATTATCAAATCCTAAAAAATAATTTAGTTTTGGGATTATTAAGTTTAACCAAAAACTAGTAGCCTAATAATGTAGGTTAAAGCTTTAATTTTTATTTAATCAACTAAAGTAATTATTGATAGGTTATTAAGGTATTAGACTCTTGCATGAGGTGGTTTAATAGGTAATATCATTGCTTTACCCATAATCTCTTTAATAGTAAGTTATGAGCCTCCATAAAGACTGGCTAATATTATTCTAGCTATAAGTATTGGCTGGCCCTCTGCAATAGTTGAAATAATATCTGCTTCTGCTCTTTTAGCGGAGAAGAATTGGGGTATTACCTTAACTCTAGTATCTCTTTCAATGATAATTTCTGGAACAGCTCCATATCCTATTTTTCGATTAATCTCCCTTAAAGATATTTTTGGTATTGGTGGAGGTATTACACTTTGTCCGCTTTATTTGGAATCTTAGCTTTAATAAATTGGTGTAATCCGAGACATCGAAGAAATATTATATTATAAAAAATATTAAGTTAAGAAAAAGTGTTATTTGTTGTTGTTGGATATTGAATTCGTCTATGTCTAATTCTTTTCCAAACATTTAAAAAAGATTTCTTTATTAGAAAAATTTCTCCCTTGGTAAGATTACTATCATTTAACTGGCCATCAACTTCTCTTGAATTAACTATTTTAGATATTGTTACTAGTGCTTCATAATCAGAAACATTAATATCCATCGCTCTTAATGCAGCCTCACATCCATCGGCAAGCATCAAGATAGCCGTTTCTTTAGATTGAGGGATAGGTCCTTTATATCTAAAATCGCTCTCATTAAAATCTAATTTTTTCTCTTCAGCTTTATTAAGAAAATATCCCATTCTTAGAGTTCCTTGGTGTTCTGGTATGAAATTAGCTATTGGTTTTGGTAATCTATTTTTTCTTGCAAATTTCAGACCTTCGTCTACGTGGGCTTGTAAAACCTCTGCGCTTTTTAAAGGATCATCTATTTCATCATGTGGATTTTTCGCACCATCTTGATTCTCAATGAACCAATTTGGAGCATGTAATTTACCAACATCATGATACAGAGAACCTGTTTTAATAAGATCAATATCTCCTCCTATCATTCTTGTCGCCTCTTCAGCAAGACCACATATTAATAAAGTATGTTCGAAAGTCCCTGGAGCTTCAATAGAGAGTCTTCTAATAAGAGGTTTTTCTTTATCAGCCAATTCCAACAACCTTGCCTTTGTTAATAATCCAAATATTGACTCAAAAATGGGAATAAATAATATTGTTATGAGCATTATTATTGCTAATAGAAGAGAATCAGAAAATATTTTTCCATTTGAATTGAAAAATACTTGGTTATCAAATAATGAATATTCCTCATTGCCAATTAGTAACCATTGAGAAAACATTGCCCCAATGGGAACAAATATTGAAAGTTGAAGTAACTGAGCTCTACTTCTTATTCTTCCGCCAAGAACTGAAACGACACATGCGCAAATCAAGGTTATGGTTAGCAGATTACTATTAATATTTGTCAGAGAATCTGGCCAACTTAGACTTGCTATTGAGACCCAAGCTAAAGCAGTAATGGTTCCCATACCTTGAGAAATAATTAAAGCAGGAGGTATGATGATTGATAAAGGACTAAATCCTGATCCAAATATATTTTTTATCATTTGAACAACTAATAGTAGCGAAATAATTAAGAGGATTTGTCTTGAATCAATATTTGGATTTTCTTTTCTAGAAACTAGTATTAAAAATCCGCAAGTAAATAAGACTTCAGCAAAATTAATGCTCCAAGATAAAAAATCTGAACCCTCTAGAGTTTGAAGAAGAAGAATTTCATAGGTGGATACTATAGAGATAACAATACATATTAGGAAAATAATTAATTTATCTATTGTTGAAATTTCAATAGGGGTCTGTGAAGGGAATTGACTTCTTTTCCATAATTTATTTAATTTTTTTATAATTCTTGTTGTATTTTGCACAGAATAGAACTAAATCTAATTGATTAATCTAAAATTATAGGCATGTTAGGAGTAAAAAGGAGAAGTTTTTCTAAATGTCATTAAAACTAGATGGTAAAAAATTATCCTTAGAAATAGAAGAAAGATTAAGAAATTATATTCTTACTAATAAAACAATTGCAAAAAGAAATCCTGGTTTGGCTGTAATAAGAATTGGCGAAGATCCCGCAAGCGGAGTTTATGTAGGGAACAAAGAAAAAGCTTGTTCAAGAGTTGGAATAAAGAGTTATATTTTTCATCTAAAAGATACAGTAGAGCAAAAAGAAGTTGAACAATTATTAAATAAATTAAATCTTGATAATGATATTGATGGAATGTTATTACAACTACCCATATCAAAGAAATTTGACGAACAAAGATTGATAAGTTTTATTAATCCAGAAAAAGATGTAGATGGATTAAATGAGCAAAATATTGGGAAGTTAGTAAAAAATGAACAAGCAATGAGATCTTGCACACCAGCTGGGATCGTAAATTTACTAAAATCCCAAAATATTAAATTTGAAGGAAAAAAAATTGTTGTTATTGGCAGAAGTTTGTTGGTTGGGAAACCCCTATCTCTTATGTTGTTGAATCTTAATGCGACGGTGACAATAACTCATTCAAAAACTATAAATTTAAATAAAATATGCAAGGACGCAGATATATTAATCGCTGCTGCAGGAAAACCTAACCTCATAGACTCAAGTTTCGTTAAAGAGGGTGCTGTAATTATTGATGTTGGAATACATAGATTAACAAGTTCCGACAAAAGCAATACCAGATTATGTGGAGATGTATTATTAGAAGATGTCATTCCTAAAGTATTTGCATACACCCCCGTCCCTGGGGGTGTTGGACCAATGACAGTAACAATGTTACTAGTAAATACTATTTTCAGCTGGCAAAAACAATTTGGTTTATCATCAACTCTTAATGACCTGCTGCCATAAAGCTAACGATGCAGAAAAACATTACTCAACGTAAAAAATGACAGAAGTTATAGATAATATTCCAGATTTTGAAAAATATCTAACAGACACAAAAAAAGTCGTCGAAGAAGCTCTTGATTTCTCATTAGGCCCAGAGAATCCAGAAATCCTTAGGGAGTCAATGAGATACTCTCTCCTGGCTGGAGGGAAAAGGATACGTCCAATTTTATGTCTAGCTTCTTGTTCACTAGCAGGAGGCGAGCCCTCTCTAGCTGTTCCTACAGCAGTTGCCATAGAAATGATACACACCATGTCATTGATTCATGATGATTTACCTGCGATGGACAATGACGACTTAAGGAGAGGAAGGCCTACTAATCATAAAGTTTATGGCGATGCGATAGCTATTCTTGCTGGTGATGCACTACTAACGAGAGCCTTTGAAATGGTCTCACTAAGAAGCCCTGGCGTTGATCCCAATAGATTATTAAATGTAGTTGGAGAACTTTCCCGTGTAGCAGGAGCACCAGGACTTGTTGGGGGGCAAGTTGTTGATTTGAAATGTGAAGGGAAAGAAGTTGACCTCGAAACCCTTGAGTATATTCATCTTCATAAGACCGGTGCATTATTAAAAGCTTGTGTAAGAACCGGGGCAATGATTGCCGGAGCAAATGAAGAATTATTAAAGGCCCTAACTACATATGCAGAGGGAATTGGTTTAGCATTTCAAATAATCGATGACATCCTTGATTTAACATCAAGCAGTGAGAAGCTTGGTAAAACAGCAGGTAAAGATCTTTTGGCAGATAAAACTACGTATCCAAAATTACTTGGAATGGAAGAATCAAAGAAAAGAGCTTTTAATTTAGTGGACCAAGCTAAAAAAGCAATTGAGCCTTGGGGTTTAAATGCAAAATATTTAAACTCCCTAGCTGATTTCATTACAAACAGAGATAGGTAAAGAGTATTTAACTTATGTCAGAATTTTCAGCTTTCTTCGATAATTCAGTTCTTTTCTGGAGTTTATTATCCTGTTTAATAGCTCAATTTTTAAAAATTTTATTTAATATCTTTTCAACAGGAAAGATCAGATTTGGAATTATGTTTGAAACAGGAGGCATGCCCTCAAGTCATTCTGCTTTAATAACTGGTACTACGTCAGGGATAGGTTTTCAATTAGGCTTTGATAACCCAATATTTGCATTAGCAGTTGCACTTTCACTAATTGTTATGTACGACGCCAGTGGGGTTAGAAAATCAGCCGGTATTCAGGCTGCAGAAATTAACAAACTATCTAGAAAATTAGATCTCAAGTCCCAAGTAGTTTTAAAAGAGACTCTTGGACATACAAAATTTGAGGTTATTGTAGGAAGTCTTTTAGGCCCATTAATTACATTGCCCGGCATTGTTTTTATAGGTTCTCCTCTAAACATCTTTGATTTGATAATAAATTAACAATCTTGAGAATAATTAACTTGTGTAGCATTTACAAAATTTTTTGCTGCTTCAGGGCTACTTGGCAAATGTAAATGAATCCAACTTGCATGTAATTTTTTATCTGACCAACCTTCATTTTTAAATTTAGTCTCCCACGATTTAATTTCCCATGGAGAAGATAATTCGCTCTGATACTCAATTTTTTTCCAATCAAATTCTGAGGAAGACCTTTCAACTTCCCAATAATGAAATTCATGTCCTCTCATTGATTGATTTTGTTTAATTATTGGACTATCTTTTAAACCTTTTATATATCTATAACCTACCGACAAATTACTTTTTTTTGATTTAAAAGGTAAAATTCCACTCATTTTATGGTTTTTACCATTTTCATCTTTTATTAAGTCTCCTAAGATCATCATCCCACCACACTCTGCATAAATAAATCCTTTTTTACGGAATTCCCTTAATGACCTTAAACTTTTATCTGAATCACTTATATGATTAGCATATTTCTCAGGAAAACCTCCTGGAATAATTAAAGATGAAGCCTCATTTGGAATTTCTTCATTATTAAAAATGCTCCATGAAATTAGTGGAATCCCAATTTCATCAAGAAACTCCTTCGTATCAGGGTATTGAAAATGAAAGATTTTATCTTCTGCAATTGCTATAGGTTTCTTTTTATCTATTTTAAAATCTTCACCACTAGAGGTATTTAATATATTTTTTTTTGGAGGAGATTTCAAAAATTTACTTAGAGAGACAACATCAAGATTTTTTTCAGCAAAACTTGCAAAATAATCAACATCAATTTTTTTGTCACTATCAAAAGGAGAAATTAAACCTAAATTAGCCTTATTAACAGTTATTTTTGAATCAGAAGGTAAAAAACCAAGGATTTCAATATCTTCATTTTTAAAAACTTCTCTAATTAATCTTTTATGTCTATCTGCATTGACGTTATTAAATATAATCCCTTTTATCGATAATTTATTATCAAAATCTCTAAAACCTCTTACTGTTGGGAGAAGAGAGGCTACTTGCCCTTTAGCATTAACAATAAAAATTATTGGGATATCAAGAAGTTTGGCAACATTTGAAGTACTTGAATAAGCAGTTGCACCTAATCCATCAAAAAGACCCATAGCTCCTTCAATCAATGAGAATTCATATTTCCAAGAATGTTTTAAAAAATTTTTTTGAACCCATTCTTCACCACTCAAAAAAATATCTAGATTCCGACAAATAGGTTGGCCAATTGAACTAAGTTGTTGCTGATCAAGATAATCTGGTCCGACTTTAAAAGTTTGTATTTTTATCCCTTTTGAAAAAGCCCAACAAGCAATCAAAAGAGCTAAAGTAGTTTTTCCACTATCAGTTGAAGGCGAAGATATAACACAAGGCATTTAATTACATTGATTTATCAAAACCATTAAATATTTGAACTGCGACCTTAATAGCACTTTCAAAAAGTGGGCTAGTATTTCCCCTACTACTTCCCAATAACTTACTTACATCAGATTCTGATGAAGCAAAAGTGTTTGGAACAACTTGCTCTATTAATTGCATATCAGCCATACCTCCAGCTTCAAGTCTCATACATTCAACAGATTCACAGCCAAGAATTACACAAGTATTGTTTTTTCGAACTTCACTAATTTTAGAAATCAACCTTAATCCTATAACTTGGCCTGAATGAATACTTGGATTTCCCAAAGGTATAGGGTTTATAAATGTCGAAATTTCTTCACCATTATTTCTTTTGAATTCTATTTTTATTAATTCTCCATGTTTATATATTTTTGAAAATGACCATTCTAGTTTGTCACTAATCCACGAAATTAAAAGTAACGCTTGAAGAAAATTACCTTCTGCTATATCTATATCAATATCAGAAATATGATCTAATATAGGTCTTCTGGATGGAGGATCAAAAATCATTGCTAATGATTCACGCCAACTTTTCAGTCTTACCCAATTTAAATCATTTATAGCCTTGTTTGAATTTATTGATTGATACAGGATTTTCAAGCATCTTTTGGGCGACCCATTCGCAGTATCAATAATTAGCCTAATACCTTGATCAGTAAAAAAATTAAAAATTTCTTGTGATTCATCAAGGCTGCCATTCCACCATAACCATATAGGTAAATCTTTTATAGATAGTTCATCAATAATTTTCAATCCTTTCTTGTTAATAGAATTAGAGTCACCCCTTATGACGACTAAATCGCCACAGATAGGTTGAGTTATATTGTTATCACTAAGTGGACAATAGGCAGATACAAAAGTTTTTATCTCTGATTTTTTATTTAAAGTTGGTGCTAAGGTAATTAATCTTCTAGGATTTAAAGTACTTATTGAAGATTCAAAGAATTGCCCTCTTAAGTCTTCATAATCTTTATTTGATAAATTTTCCTTCAATAAAGTCAACAACTTTTCACTATATATGGAAGTAGTATGTGATAATCCTTTATCTATAATTAATTTTTTAGCAACTTTTATGATCTCTGGACTTAATGTTCCAGTAATTGGTCCACTTATTAAGCCTGATTTAACCAAACATTGTTCAAGCCATGCAGGCTGCCAGACCATCAAAGTAAAAGTATTTGCTCCAGCGCTTTCTTCATCTTCAGAAATCCATAATTGATTTAAATAATTAGATATTTCTTGATGAGGTAGTTCTAATGGGGTTTGAAGTGTTAATTGAGGTTTCATTATAAAATTAGGGTCTGCGCCAGAAAATGTTGTCTTTGGAAAGTAATTGATCTGATTCAGGAGGTCCCCAAGTCATTGATTCGTATTTGTGAATAGGTAACTTCCAAGGAGCGTCTTCCATTAATTCTATTAATGGTGTATAAAGTTTCCAAGCAGCTTCTACCTCATCACTCCTTGTAAACAAGGTAGGATCAGAGAGCATGGCATCAGCCAACAACCTTACATAACCTTCGTCAGAAGGTTCTCCAAAAGATTCATCATAAGAAAATTCCATCTCAACTGGTCTTGATTTCATACCAGAACCAGGTGATTTGACTTCAAATTTAAAAGTAGCTCCTTCATTAGGCTGAATCCTAAGAATAAGCTGATTTGGCGCAGGATTAATTATTGTTGATTCAAATAAATGTACTGGGACATCTTTAAATGTTAATACAATTTCCCCAAGTCTTTTAGGTAGTCTTTTACCTGTTCTTAAGTAGAAAGGAACTCCTTGCCATCGCCAATTATCAATAAATACTTTTGTCGCAATATAAGTCTCTGTTGTGCTGTTCAAATTTACTCCATCTTCATCTCTATAACCTTTAAGTCTTTTTAGACTATTTCCTCCTTGTGCATACTGACCTCTGATACAGCAATTCCAGGGTTCATTCTCATCGGCAAGTTTGGAAGCTTGAAGAACTTTTGCTTTTTCATTTCTTATTGCCTCAGGTTCAAATTTACCAGGAGGCTCCATTGCAGTTACCGCAAGCATTTGAGTTAAATGATTTTGGAGCATATCTCTTAAAGCCCCAGAGCTTTCATAATAACCAGCTCTATCTTCAACTCCAACAGTCTCCGATGATGTTATTTGAACACTTGAAATATAATTCCTATTCCATATAGGTTCAAAAATAGTATTAGCAAACCTCATAACGAGTATGTTTTGAACAGTCTCTTTCCCCAAATAATGATCTATTCGAAATATCTGACTTTCATCTGCACAACTTTGAACGATCTTATTTAATTTCTTTGCACTTGAATAATCTCTTCCAAAGGGTTTTTCAATAACGATTCGACTTTTCTTAGGATCATCTAATAATCCAGCAGCCTTTAAAGCTTTACATCCACTTCCATAAAAGTTTGGAGATACTGATAAATAAAAGGTCTTATTTCCATGTGTAGCCTGTAATTTGTCAATTTCATTTAATCTTTTGGAAAGTCTTACAACATGATCACTTTGCTGCAAATCAACTGGTTCATAGAATAGATAATTTGAAAAATGTTCCCATTCCTTTTCATTGTTAGATATTTGATCAGCTAACTTAACCTTCATTTTTTCCTTAAAATCTTGATCACTCCAAGGCCTTCTTGCACAACCAACTATGGCGAATTCACTTGGGATTCTTCTTTGCAAATAGAGTTCAAATAAGGCAGGTATAAGTTTCCTATGAGTAAGATCTCCACTAGCTCCAAATATTATTAGGCATTGTGGAGATATTACTCTTTCTTGTCGCAAACCTAATCTAAGAGGATTACTTAAGGTTGAGGACATATCTTTTTATAAGTCTTATATAGATAAAATCGTCTTTTTTGGACTAATTAGCTACATTTTGTGTCTAAACCAATAAAGTCTTCTAGTTATTAAAAAAATTTTTATAAAAAAATTTAATAAGTTTCTACGTGCCACCTGCCAGCTTTTTTTAATTGAGGTCTTAACTCTGACCAATTTAATCCCTTCTCTTCAGCTGCTTTTGTCATAGCTTCATCTATACCGGGTTCCATTCCTTTTAAACCACAGAGATAAATGTGAGTTTTTTCATCTTCGATCATATTAAAAATTTCATTTGCAGATTCTAAAACTCTGTCTTGAATATACATTCTTCCGCCTTTAACATTTTGTTGTTCACGACTAATGGCTTTTGTATATTTAAAATTATCTGGATAGGTTTTAAGATATCTCTGTAGATCTTCCTCGTATAACAAATTTGCTGATTTAGGAGCACCCATAAACAACCAAGCTTTGCCTTTAAAATTCCATTTATTTTTTTCCTTTTCAGTAGCTTCAAACATTCTCCTTAGATAAGCCCGCATAGGAGCTATACCGGTACCAGTAGCCAACATTACGATGTTTGCGTCATCTTCGTCAGGAAGAAGCATTTCTTTACCTACAGGGCCTGTAATCTTAACTTTGTCTCCTGGCTTTATATCACATAAGTAGCTAGAACAAACACCATTAATTGTTTCACCGTCTTTTTCATACTGAAGTTGTCTAACACAAAGAGAAACTGTATTACCCTCGAAATCGTCCCCATGTCTCGTACTTGCTATTGAATAAAGTCTTAACTTATGAGGTTTACCATTAGCATCTTCACCTGCAGGCATAATACCAATACTTTGTCCTTCAACATAATTTAAGAAAGGATCACTTTCCTTGAGATCAAATGTTATGTGATTAACTCTCCCAATAGCTCCTTCCTTAAGGAGATTATAATTCCCTGTAACTGTTCCTTCAAATGGAGTTTTTGGTCGATATATATTTACAGGAACATCTGCATGTTTTTTCTTCATAGGTTTTTTATCAATACTAGTATTTTCTACTTTTGATGGAGCTTCTGTTTTTGTTTCTGAACTTACTGAAGAAGATTCTTTGACCTCAACTTTAGTTTCTACTAACTTCTTTTCTACCTTCTTAGATTTATTAGCTTCAGCATAATCAATGGCTCTTTTGTTAAAAAAGGTCATGATAAAATAAAAAAGACTTATCACGATTGGGATATGAGCTAATCCACCTGCGATAACTTTTGCTTGGGAGTAAACCATTTTATAAATTTATTTACTATAAAGATTATCAATTTGTATCCTAAATTGTACTCGTTTTAAAAAAATGGTTACGTTTTGAGATCGGAATATATACATATAAATTTGTTTTTTTCTCTTTTTTTATTTGTTTTATCGGTATAGTTACACAGAAATAATTTTTTATCTAATAAAAAATTCATCTATGAATAATTCTCAAGGATCAGTATCTCATTCTCAAAATAATGATTACAGAACAATTGAGCAGACCATGGAAAAGCTTTCTGGAGGTACAAGAAGGCTTGCAGCTCAGTTAACAACTTCTACCTCCTTCGAATCTCTATGGAATGTTTTAACTGATTATGACCGCCTAAATCTTTATATACCAAATTTGTTATCTAGTAAAAAAATTTATAAAAATAATAATAATGTTCATCTAAAACAAGTTGGGGCTCAAGATTTCCTTGGAATGAAATTTTCAGCGGAAGTTACTATTGATTTATTCGAAGAGAAAGAACTTGGTTTATTAAAATTTAGTCTAATAAAAGGAGATTTCAGAAGATTTGAAGGAAGCTGGAAAATTAAAAAAATAAAAGACACTTCAAAAAACTCATTAATTTATGATCTGACTGTTCAGGGTTGTCAATGGATGCCAATAGGAATGATAGAAAAAAGGTTAAAAAAAGACCTTTCTGAAAATTTGATTGCTGTAGATAAGCAAGCAAAAGTCTCAATAAAATAAATAATTAAAATTTTGAAAATTAATTTATAGCCCCAAGGGGATTCGAACCCCTGTCGCCTCCGTGAAAGGGAGGTGTCCTAGGCCTCTAGACGATGGGGCCAAGGAAATAGCTTAATAGCTAATAAAAAATTAGGAGTAAAGCTATCCTTTCGTCAAGTGTTGTTGATCTTTGTTTTGGCCTTGCCACACTGGAACAGTAAAATGAAAGCATGAACCTTCACCAACTTCTGATACAACCCATATTCTCCCTCCATGAACTTCAACAATTCTTCTGCAAACAGATAGGCCAATACCAAAGCCTGATGTCCCCTCAGATGTCTGTGGTAGTCTAACTCTATCAAGAAATATTCTTTTTTGCTCACTTACTGGAATTCCAGCACCTTTGTCACAAATCGTTATTTCTACCCATTGATTTGTTTTATGAATCAACGTAATTTTAATTCTTCCAGAATCTTCTGAAAATTTAAGGGCATTTTCAATTAAGTTTAAAAATACCTGTCTCATTCTTCTTTGATCTGCAAATACGCTTGGGAGATCAGATGGTATGTCAGTATCAATTTCTATCTTCCTTAATCTCCAAAACTTTTCTAATTCAAGAATTGCCTCAGCACTTATGTTTCCTAAATCAATTTTTTGAGGATTAAAAAGAGCTTCCCATTTAGTTGTTCCAACCTCAAGAAGATCTTGAGATAAAAGTTCAATTTCTTCTAAACGTCGTTTAATTACGTCTTGCAATTTATTTATATCAATTTGTCCTAGTTTTTGACTTTGAATAGCAAGAGTTGCTGCCGTCAGAGGCGTTCTCAATTCATGTGCAACCATTCTTAACAGTCTTTCTTGTGATTCAATTCTCTTTGTAAGTGTCTCATTTTCTTGTCTAAGGACCAATAATTCTTCTTCAAGGAGAAACTCTTTTTGGGTTCTAATTGAATCTATTTTAGAAGGTTGAAGATTAATACCTAAATTTTGTGTAACACCTTCTTGTTTCCATCTAGGCAACCAAGTCTGCAACTGAACAAAAATATTACTTCCTGCAAATATTTGCTTTGGAGCTGGTGAAACTTTAATAAGAGCCGGAATAGCAACCAACCTATGCAATTCAAGTAGTTCAGGTTGTTCTGTTGGTTCAGAAATCTGAAGAGAAATATCAAACTCGCAGTTATCAGACTCTAAATAAGATAATAATGATTTAAGATCACCTCTAGAAAGATGATTTCTAGCAGCTACTAATATTAATTTTAATTCTTTTTTTTCATTCAAATCATTTGCCCAGAAGTTTTGATAAGCTGTTTTTGCTTATAAACACATTAAGATATTTATATATATTTTACAGTTAAGCTATACAAATAAATAGGCGATATTTAGAAATGGTTGCTAATATTCAAAACAATAGTATTAATTACGGGGGATATAATTCTCCTGAAGTAAACATAGATAGTAATTTAAAAAGATGGTTTTCTCGTAATATTGGACTTTGGAAATCCAACAGGACATATTTTCTTGAAGAAGAAAGGAAAACTTACAACCTTTGCATGTACATAAATATTGAATCTCTTGAAAATAAAAAAGAATGGGAATCTCATTATAAATTTACTTGGTATCCAGAAAAGAAATATAGTTTTTTTGATGAACATCCCAAATATAGAGAAAGAGGAGAAATGCAAGCATATATAAAGGACCACCAATTAATAAGAGAAAAATTTTATTTAAGTGATATTGATGGAATATCCAATATTAAACAAGTTGATGAACATGAAATGATTTTCGAATCATCTTATGAAGATTGGTACATCCTTGAACACACAAGACTTATTGACGGAGATAATTATAGATATAGAGTTATATATTCATGGAACAAAGATAAACTTAAAATAGTAGAGAATCATCATGAAATAAAAATTATTACATAAATTCTATTAGCTAATTAAGTTTAAAAATAAAAAATGTTATCTTTAAAAAGTAAATTAAAAAAATAATTAATGCTCATAAATTTGTATTCAAAAAAAATTTTTAAAATTTTAACTCTCCCTATACTTTTATACTTAACTTTTTTTGACATAACAGTATTTAATAAAGAACTAAAAGCCGACAAGAAATTACAAGCGGCTACCGAGACAGATCTTTTCTTATATAGGCAAATGGGTGCCTCTTATCTTTGTATTGCTACAAATGCTGAAGTTGACTTTGAGAAAGGTCTTGGAATAGCTAGTGCTACTTTCGCAAATGTAATTTTAGGAAAGCATGAGGGCTTTATTAAAGAGTTTGGTACTGAGAAACTTGACCAAAAGAGATTATATAATGCTGGAACTTTTCAGATTGTGTCAAGTGCTCTAAATATTTGTCCTGAAAACATTCCTAAAGAAGTAAAAAATAGTTACGAGGAAAGACTAAAAGAGCTTATTAAACAAAATAAAAAATAAATTTATTATCTAAACATAGAGCTAACCGAACTTTCTTCATGAATTCTCCATATTGCCTCTCCTAACATATTTGCTACAGAAAGTACTTTTAACTGAGGAAAGTCTTCATTATCAATAACTGGAATACTGTTAGTTACTATAACTTGTTCAAATAAATCTTTTGAACTTAACCTTTCATAAGAGGGTGGAGAGAAAACTGCATGAGAAGCACATGCGAAAATTCTCTTAGCACCTTCTTTTTTTAATAAATTTGCTCCAGAACAAATAGTACCCCCAGTATCAATCATGTCATCTATAAGAATAGCCGTTTTCCCCTTGACTTCTCCAATTACAGTCAAACTCTCTGCAATATTATGAGCAGATCTTCTTTTATCAATAATCGCTAATGGAGCATCATTCATTAATTTGGCAAATGCTCTTGCTCTGGCTACTCCACCCACATCAGGAGATACAACAACAACTTCCTCCAACTTTAGAGATTCAAGATAATCAATTAAGACAGGAGATCCATATATATGATCGCAAGGAATATCAAAATATCCTTGTATTTGAGCTGAATGTAAATCCATTGCAAGAACTCTATCCACACCTGACTTCTCAAGTAAATTTGCTGTAAGCTTTGCTGTAATTGACTCTCTTCCTGAAGTTTTTCTATCCGCCCTTGCATATCCAAAATATGGAATGACCGCTGTAATTTGTCTAGCTGAAGCTCTTTTACAAGCATCAACCATAATCATCAACTCCATTAAACTATCGTTAACAGGAGCGCATGTAGGTTGAATAAGGAATACATCACAACCTCTTATAGATTGTTGAATTTGAACATAAAGTTCCCCATCAGCAAATCTTTTAGATACTAAGGGAACATTTTCAATCCCTAAATATGATGCAATTTCTTCAGCTAATTTAGGATTAGAAGTTCCGCTAACTAACCTAAGTCTACTATTAGTTAGATTAAAAGTTGGCTCTTCATTTTCTACTGCCGTGATATAACTTGTCACGAAATTAGCGTTAAAAATCTACTAATATCGTAGTACCTAATATTAATTTCGCAAAAATTAATTAACTTATTTATCTTTAATAGTTATAAGTACTAACTTTGAATATTAAATAATCCGAAATATATAATTTTAAAAGTTATCGGCGAATATAAGAAAAATCTAAATTTATTTGTTAAGTGATATATATTTAATTATTCTTAATCTTAGATAATAATTGATAAAAGAATTATAAAAAATCACCTTATATTAATGAGTTTAAATTCAGTTCTTAAAAAAAAATCGTTAGGCATACTGGTTCATCCTTCAAGTCTCCCCGGTGGTAGTTACTGCGGGACCTTTGGAGAAGGCGCTAAAGATTGGATTAAGAAGCTTTGTAAGTATAAGATTAATCACTGGCAATTCCTACCTCTTACTCCAACAGATTCAACTGGATCTCCATATAGTTCGCCATCCAGTTTTGCGTTAAATCCTTGGTTTCTTGATATCAAAAAATTAATTGAAGAAAACTTTATCATTTCAATACATAAGAAGGATTTACAATCAATTAATCAAAATGAAGATCATTTTGATTTTGATTTTGCAAATGATTTATCGAGAAAATTAGGAGAATATCTTTTATTTGATTGGGAATCTCAATCTGAAATAAGGAAAACTGATTTTTATTTATGGAATAAAAAAAATACTTGGGTTGAAGATTATTCAATCTTTATGGTCTTAAGAGAGAAATTCAATATGTTGCCATGGTGGGAGTGGCCATTGGAGTTTAAACAAAAGGAAAATGAATTTATAAAAACATGGATAAAAGACAAAAAAAATGAACTACTTAAAACGAAATTAATACAATGGCATCTTGATAAACAGTGGAAGGAAATCAAAGTCTTTGCCAAAACTAACGGAATTACACTCATAGGTGATTTGCCTTTTTATGTTTCAAGAGACAGTGCGGATGTATGGAGTAATAAATCACTATTTTCAATATCTCAAAATGGAGATTTACTTTTTCAAAGTGGGGTGCCTCCTGATTATTTTTCATCTACGGGACAACTATGGGGTACTCCCACCTACTATTGGGCTAAGCACAAAAGTACAGCATTTAGATGGTGGAGAAAAAGATTTAAGAGACAATTTGAACTTGTTGACATATTAAGACTTGATCATTTTAGAGCGTTGGCTGGATATTGGAGAATTGATGGGAATGCCCAAAATGCTATTAATGGGACATGGATTAAATCCCCTGGGGAAGAGCTATTAAATATTTTAAAAAAAGATTTAAAATCTGATTATCTACCTATCATTGCTGAGGATTTAGGAGTAATAACCAAAGATGTAGAGATTTTAAGGGATAATTATGAATTACCTGGCATGAAGATTTTACAATTCGCATTCGATGGGAATGAAAATAACCCTTATCTACCTAAAAATATCGAAAAAGAGAACTGGGTTGTTTATACAGGAACACATGATAACGCTACATCCACATCTTGGTGGGACTATTTAGATATTACAATTAAAAATCATATCAAAGATAAATATGAATACTCAGATGATCCCTCTTGGAATCTAATCGAAATTGGCATGAGTACAAAAGCAAACCTTTTTATCTCTCCAATTCAAGATATCTTATCTTTGGATGACTCAAGTAGATTAAATACTCCTGGAACAATTACTAACAATTGGAGATGGAAATTAAATCAAACTCTTGACGAGATAGATATGAATTTAAAAAAATATAGTGACCTTGGAAATAATTATGGAAGATTAAGTAATTAGATCATCAGATATATTTTATTTCCCTTTTTCCTCAATAATTTGAATCTCAATAATATTAATATTTGAAATAAAGTATCGATTAAGAAAAAATAGTATCAAAATTAAAAATAAAAAATAAAAAATACTTCCCTGCCAGGAATTTAGAAAATCAAACTTTCTTAAAATGATATTTTTTTTGTTTTTTTCGAAAGTATTTGTTTCTCTAATTTCTAACCCTACCAATGTATTATTTTCCAAGGATAAACATTTTTCCAACTTTAATAATATTGACCTTAGAAAAGGATCTCTTGGTCTAAGATCTTCAATATTATTCTCAATTGAATTTATAGAAGATTCTGGAATTTTAGAGATATTTGATAATTCTTTAACAGAAAGATTATTTTGAGTCCTTGCTTCCTTTACTAATTTACCAAGTTCAACATATTGATCATATTTTTTACTATCATTTTGTTCCTCTAATGTTATTTTTTTATTTTGTAGAAAATTAATATTGAATAATCTCATTAGATTTTTTTTATTTGACTATTTAAATTATGCATCTAAAGAATTATTTAATTTGAATCAATTCATAAATCAAAAACTATAATTTAATGAGTTTATATAAAAGCAAACACTAAGCTGGAGATATAATATTTTGAACAGCACTTTTAGCCAATTTTAAAGGACTAAAAGTATCTCTAAGTAAAATTAAGAGTTTTTCTGCATCTTTAAATTCCAATCTATCATCCTTAACAAGGCTTAATAAAAGGTTTTTTCTAACTTCAGATCCTTTGTCACTTACAATTAGTTTCAAACCTGCATTGGCTACTGGAATGAGATCTGCATTAATATTTTCGGTATCCTTAAATAATGTATTTAATAAACTTTCAAGCTTATCTATCTGAATCCTTCCTTCATTATCAAATACAACTTCAAGAAGAATATTTACAATTTCATCTGAATTATCTGTTAAAAGTTTTTTTGCAATATATGGATATGCAATTTTTAAGATCTTAAATTCAGGATCAAGTCTCAAAGCTAAACCTTCTTGACTTACAACAGCTCTAATTATTAGTGCGAACCTACTTGGAACTCTAAACGGATAAGAATACATAAGTTTTGAGAATTTATCAGTTACATTTTTTAAATTAAAATTGCCAACCTCGGCCCCAAATGAACCGCCAAGGACCTCTTTAAGTGGTTCTACAAGTTGTTCAAGATCTTGTTCTTTGGATAAGAACCCTAATTTCTGAAAATCTTTAGCCATAAGTAAATATTCTTGGTTAATTAAATGCACAATTGCCTTAATAAGTGTGAGCCTATCTGAATTTGTAATAGTATCCATCATCCCAAAATCAACGTATGCTAAGTGTCCATTATCTAAAGTTCCTCCTTTAAGAGCAAACATGTTTCCAGGATGAGGATCTGCATGAAAATAACCATATTCGAATAATTGCTGCAGTCCACTTATCACGCAAGTTCTTATATAAGAAGAAGGGATTAAATTATTTTGCTCTAATATTTCTCTGTCCCTTAATTTAACTCCATCAATCCAAGATGTTGTAATAACTCTTTTTGAGGAAAAATTTTTTTCTAATTTTGGTATAAATACATTAGGATTAGATTTAAAAAGATCGGCAAACTTCAATGCATTTTTCCCTTCTTGCTCGTAATCAATTTCATCAAAAAGGGCTTTACCAAATTCATCTATTATTTCTCCAATACCAACACCTATATTAAGTGGTAAAAATGATCCGAAAGTAGTCGCTAAGATTTTTAGAATTACAATATCTCTTCTAATAAGAAAATTTAAATTAGGTCTTTGTACTTTTACTGCACAAAAATTATTATCTTTTTTTCTTGCTTTATAAACTATTCCTAGGCTTGCTGATGCAATAGGTTCATCTGGAAAATTAACAAATAATTCATTAGCAGGAAGTCCAAGCTCATCTTCAATTATTTTTAGAGCAATTTTATGTTCAAAAGGTGGGAGATTATCCTGTAGATTTGTAAGTTCTGTTAGCCAATCCTGCCTTACAAGATCTGGTCTAGTTGAAAGTGCTTGTCCTAATTTAATAAAACATGGACCCAAATCTGTAATAACATCAAAAAGGTATTTTGAAAGATTTTTCTGTACACTCTTACTATTACTGTTACCTTGAAATAGTATTCTTACTAAAAGAAAAATTAAAGTTAAAAGTATATATAAAACTCTTGGTAATAATATCCATGGTCTTAGGATCAACCAAATCATATCTCCTTTAGGTGAATATTTTGAATAAGAAGTTGCCATTTACATTTAAAATATTAAAGAAGAATTTGTCTTCAATACATTCTATATGTGCCAATAATACTTTATGAGTATTTCTTCTTTTCTAACTAAAAAGTTTTTAAAGTCACTTTTTTTTCCTGCACACAATAGAGGGAAAGCTTTACCAAAAGGCTTGATTAGATTATTAAAAAAACAACCAGGTTTTTGGGATTTACCAGAACTTCCTGAAATAGGTTCTCCATTATCTAATAGTGGATTAATACATGATGCGCAAATATCAATTTCAAAAAAAGTTAATACAAAAAAATGTTTTTTTGGAGTAAATGGAGCATCTGGTTTGATTCAATCAGGAATAATCGCTATGGCTAATCCTGGTGAATATATTCTCATGCCAAGGAATGTTCATATAAGTGTTATTAAAGCTTGTGCTTTGCAGAATATTATTCCAATATTCTTTGACATAGAGTTTTCTAGAGTAACTGGACATTACATGCCAATCACTAAAAAGTGGTTTACAAATGTATTCAATAATATAGATTTTGACAATTGTAAAATTGCAGGAGTCATATTAGTTTGTCCTTACTATCAAGGATATGCAACGGATCTTGAACCTTTAATTAAAATTTGTCATCTACATAATTTGCCTGTTTTAGTTGATGAAGCCCATGGTTCATATTTTCTTTTTTGTGAAAACTTTAATTTACCGAAATCAGCCTTAAGATCAAAAGCTGATTTAGTAGTCCATTCATTACATAAGTCACTTAATGGACTAACTCAAACAGCAGTAATTTGGCATAATGGGAATCTAATAGAAGAAAATAAATTAATCAAAAGCATAAATTTATTGCAAACTACTAGTCCTAATTCTCTCTTGCTTTCTTCTTGTGAGGAGTCCATTAAAGACTGGCTTAATAAGGATAATCTTAATAAATACAAAAAAAGAATTTTAGAAGCAAAATCAATTTACAATGAGTTAATAAAAAAAAAGATACCTCTTGTTGAAACTCAAGATCCTTTAAAAATAGTACTAAATACTTCTAAAGTTGGGATTGATGGCTTTACGGCAGATAGATTTTTCTATAAAAACGGATTAATTGCTGAATTACCTGAAATGATGACGCTTACTTTTTGTCTTGGTTTTTCAAATCAAAAGGATTTTACTTTTTTGTTACAAAAATTATGGAAAAAGTTACTAATTCATACTAATAAATCTTATGCTTTGAAAGCTATAAAACCTCCTTTTAGAATAGTTCAATCACCAGAAATACCAATAGGAGTTGCTTGGAAAAGTAAGACTGTTAGCATTCCTCTAGTTGAATCCTTGGGAAAAATTTCTGGAGATATTATTTGTCCTTATCCTCCTGGCATACCTTTAATTGTTCCTGGAGAGAGAATTGACAAGGAAAGAATAGATTGGATAGAAGCTCAAAGTTTGTACAACGAAGATCTGTTAAATTCTTATATAAGGGTCTTAAATAACTAAAAATCAAATATGAGATTGCGAAGTGGCTTATTAATCGGATTATTTGGGTTAGTTGTTGTTTTATTAGGCGGATGGTATTTCACAATAGCAATTGCATTACTTACCTATATTGCACTTCTCGAATTTTTTAGAATGGCAGAATTTACAGGAATTAAACCAGCCACCAAAACCACGTTATTTTCATGCTTCATAATTACAATTGCTACATATCTAGAAGTTATTGGATTCCTTGATAGAGAGATATACAATTCAATATTACCAATATGTTCAGTAGGAATATGCACGTGGTTATTGCTGCAGCCAAAGTCAGGCACTATTTCAGATATTGCAGCATCTATTTTCGGATTGTTTTATTTAGGTTTTTTACCTAGTTATTGGATTAAATTAAGGGCGATACAATCGACTATAAATAATTCTTCCGATGGAATATTATCCTTTGAAAATATCTCAAATTCAACAGGTCTTTATTTAACATTAATTTCTTGTTTATTAATTGTGGCAAGTGATATAGGTTCTTATTTTATTGGAAAGTCTTTTGGGAAAAGGGCTCTTTCCCCATTATCTCCAAGTAAAACTATCGAAGGTTTGATCGGAGGAATAATATGCTCAATTTCAGTAGCAACCTTTTTTGCGTTTTTACTTAGTTGGCAGAATCCATTCTTAATTGGGATTTTATATGGAATATTAGTTTCTCTTATGGCATTAGTAGGAGATTTAATTGAATCAATGATGAAAAGAGATGCGAAAATTAAAGATTCTGGAACTTTTTTGCCTGGTCATGGTGGAATACTTGATAGAATTGATAGTTATATATTTACCCCTTCAGTTATTTACTATATAATTATAATTTTGAAGCTTTTTAATTAATTCCTAAGTTTTAACTTTACAGATAAATCTATATTTACTGATTAATTTTTTAAATTAAGATATTTCATTTAATGTTTT
Organism: Prochlorococcus sp. AG-469-F22; assembly: GCA_003211655.1. GTDB lineage: Bacteria > Cyanobacteriota > Cyanobacteriia > PCC-6307 > Cyanobiaceae > Prochlorococcus_A. The sequence continues at coordinate 73,127 of QCSC01000001.1, forward strand.
TTATAAAGGTAGAAATATCTTGCTTGAATATAAATATCCTATTAAATATCAAGTTTAAATAACATTACTAATAAAATTATTAATAATACTTTTGCTAGGCACAAAAATAATCATAAATAATCTTGCTAGATAATGATGGCAAATCTACATGTGGTAGATGACCACAATTTTTCAACCCAATAAAATTTAATTGATCTATTTGTTTTATTTTATTAATTTCTTTTTTACCAAGAATGCGATCATTCTCCCCACAAATAGTTTTAATTGAAATATTTTGAATGTATTTATATGTCCCAGCAAATCCACCACTTTTTGCAAAAGAAGCTAACGAATTTCTCCAGCCTGAGCATCCTAAATGAATTGAGGCAATTTGCTCTTCCATTGAACCAACACTTCTATCTGGATATGCAAAAGCTTGCCTACAAAGACCCTTTCTTACTTGAGATAATCCTAAAAAAGACGCCCCAATCTGGTTTAATGGGAAAGGAATATTTTTGGATTTTCCAAACAAACCGGCTGGAGATAACAGAATCATCTTATCAATGAGCTCTGGGATTTCCTTCGCCAAGTTTATTGCTACGGATCCTCCCATTGAAGCTCCTACAATCATTAACTTATTTCTTAATTTAAGAGTATTAATAATATCTATAAGATTAGAAGTTATTTTACGAGGATTATATTGATTGGAAGCATTCCTAGGAGTAAATCCAAATCCTAATAAATCAGGAATTATTAATTTGAATTTTTTTTTAAAAAATGGATAAATTCTCCTAAATTCAAGAAAACTACTATCAAATCCATGCAAGAAAAGGATTGGTTGACCAGTTCCTCCCATAACGACTGGAAATTCAAAAGAATTCCATTTTTCGTTAAGCTTTATCCATTTAACGTCGTTAGATATATTCAATCCTAACGGATCCTGAATAGAGTTTTTGACTTTTTCAAAATAATCAATATTCAGCTTATTAAGATCATTATAAATATTCTTATTCAAAGTATTTATGCTGTTTTAATTTTTTGTTTTTCAAATTTTGTAATAGTTTCTATTATATCTTGCTGATTGATTTCAAAAGGCAAAAAATGAATCTCTGATTTATCCCTGCATGTAAATTCAGCAATTTTTTGTAAATTGTTATTTTCAAAAACATTTATTCCTAAGTCGGCGATAGTAGTTGGTAAATCCAATTTTCTCATTAATTCCAGTAACTGTTTAATAGATTGATTAGCTAATTTATTATTATTCTTAGTTTCTTCTAATCTCAGTTGCAATAATATTCCAACTCCCACAATTTCACCATGTAAAGGATTATGACTTGAAATTATCTGAGTAATAGCATTGTGAATAGCATGCGCTGCTGCAGTTCTACACTTTTTCCCACCAATCCCTCCAATCAATCCAGCAGTAAGTGAACATCCCTCTACAACATTACACCAAGAATCATTTTGGACTGACTGACTCTTATAAGCACTTTCTCCATTAATAAGTAATTGGTCTCTTAATACTCTTGATATTTGAATTGCTTGTTGAACAAGTCCATCTTCAAGTTTTGAACTAGTCAAAGAAGATTCGTACCATTTAGCTAATGCATCAGCTATTCCACTAGCAAGTGTCCTCTTAGGGGCTGTTTTAATAAATTCGTGATCAAGTACCAATATTTTAGGACAAGACTTCAACTCAATATCCTTGATAAATTGCCCATCTTTTGAATAAATATTTGATAATGCGGTCCAACCTGCACAAGTTGATGCACTTAAAGGGATAGTAATAGATGGAATGGATAGAATGTCTGCTAAAAATTTTCCTGCGTCTAAAACTTTGCCTCCACCTATAGCAATAATTGAATCGCAATTATTTTTAAGTATGATACTTTCTATTCTTTCAAGATCTTCATAACAACAATCAAATTGTAAGTTTGATGTATTTATATGAAAATTATGATCTTGCAAATCTTTATAAATTTGGTCCCTAATGTTCTTTGTTGATAAACTTCTACCTAGAAGCAAGGGACGATTAGAAATTTTTTTTATATGTGCCAGAGATTTTTTCCAAGCATTATTACCCCTAAATACTTTTTCTGGAGATATTAATTGCATATCAGAGAAACTATCTAGAAATTAGCCCCTGCCAATTCTTGAGAAGATTCTTCTGAAGAAATATTTACTATAACTTTCTTATTC
>QCSC01000002.1 GCA_003211655.1 Prochlorococcus sp. AG-469-F22
GAAACTAATAAAATTGAGAAAGAAAAAATTAATCTTAACTCATCCGATAAGACGCAAGTTAAAACTCAAAGAGGTAATACTTCTGATCAGAAAAAAAATGATATACCAGAAAAAGGTTCAGTAAAAGGGAAAAGTAAAATTGAAATTACATGTTTAAAATGTGTTAGTCCAAAATATCCAACAAGGGCATTAAGAAGAGGTGCCGAAGGTAAACCTTTAGTAAAAGTTTGGATTAATAAGTTTGGAAAAGTAACAAAAAGCGAACTAATAAATTCAAGTGGGAATGAATCCATAGACAAAGCAGCTTTATTAGCTGCGGATAAATCAACGTTTTATCCTTTAAAAACTGAAACTACATTAAGAATTGAATATGAGTTAAAAATTAGATAATAAAATTAAAGTGATTCTAATTTCTCGCATGTTTTATTTATTGAATTTAAGCTACCAACATTAATTAATCCATAATAATCAAAATAATCAATATTATTATTTTGTACTGCTTTTAACTTATTCCAGAAAGGTAAAGAGTTATATTGATTGTATTGCTCATTTCCAAATTTTATCAATATCAAATTATCTGGTTCCTCTTTTATAAGCCATTCAGGCGAAAGATTTAAATAACCTTTCATTCTTCCTGAGCCTTCTAACTCAGCTGTTAAATTTCTTAGATTAAAATTATCTAAAAGAGACCCTGCCCAACTTTTATTATTTGGGGATAATAATGGTTTTGTACTAACAAGAACAACAACTTTTTTATTCTTAGGTGAAGGATCTATAAAACAAGCATTTAGCTTATTAAAAACAATTTTACTATCTGTATTTGTTATTTCTGAAATTTTATTAATTAAGCTAGTTAAATCAGACAATGAATTAACTTTTGTTTTAAGAACACCAATCCCCATTTCATCCAATTTTGATAATGTTTTATCATGAAACCCATCAGATCCAATCACTAATTTAGGATTAAGTGAAATAATTTTCTCAAGATTTGGAGGTGTTCTGCCTTCACTTACAGTAGGAATATTTTTAAAATTATCATTTTTTCTTAAGATAGAACTTCCAGGAATTCCAATTAATTCTTCTGGTTTTAGAGTATAAATTATGTCCGAGGTTAAAGAATTTAAGCTAACAATTCCTATATTATTATTTGATTTTTTTTCTTTAATACTAGTTTGATTTTTATTAGAACATCCAAATGAAACTAATAGGAAAATAAAGATAAGGAAAATTTTTCTTAATTTCATTTGGCAGTAATTTTAAATAATTTATTAGAAAACGAATTTAAATCCAACTTTAACATTAGTACCTGGCTCAGAGAATTTATCTAAATCAGCAGCAGTAGGAGATTCTGTTTTAACAGTTTGATAATTATAATATTTAGTATCAAAAATATTATATAGTCCAACATCTAGACTTAAACGATCATTTACATTGTAGTTAGTAATTGCGTCAAAAATTGTACTTGCATCAGGTACAAAATATGTATTACTACTTGATGTTTTAGCAACACCAGTATAAGTTGCAATTAATTCTGAGCTCCATTTCTCAGAGTCTGAATCATAACGCAAACCAAATATTGCTTTAAAAGGATCAATGCTTGTGAGAGGAACATAATCACTTGTTGAAGTATCATTTCCTTCCGTCCAAGCAATAGAATTAATAAGACTAAAGCCACTTGGTTCTGCGTTGAAATTATAGTTTGAAGTAAGCTCTATTCCATATATTTCCGCTGAGTCTTTATTTTGAAACTGAAGTACCGAGTAGCCTGGGTCTGCTAATGGATGATCGGATGGTAATGTTTCATAACCATCAATTCTATTAGTAAAATTACTGAAAAAACCGTTAAGCCCAAAATTTAATTTATCATAATTACCATTTACACCAATTTCATAGTTATCACTACTTTCTGACTTTAGATCAGGATTACTTACGACGTAATACCTATAAGCCAAATTTTGGAAAGTAGAGTTAATTTCGCTATATTGAGGAGCTCTAAATCCTTTGTTATATTTTCCATAAAAAGTTAGATTATCATTTGTTTTATAGAGAATTGCGAGACTAGGGTTAATAACTTCTTCCTTAAGATCCTTTGCTACTGAGGCTTTTTTCGACTGCAAATATTTTGAATCAGAAGTTGAATCTAAATTATAAGAATCAAATCTAATTCCAGGAATTATTTCCCATTTGTTATTGTCAAAAGAAATTTCATCTTGTAGGTAAATCCCCAATAATGTGGTGTCTGAATCCGGTGAATCTTTAACATTGGTAGTTGACGCTGCAATCATACCTTTACTAGATAATCCTCCAGATTGATATTTTATTCTTTCTCTTGCATTACTTGTTTTGGAATAATCAATTCCATAAGTTAATCTGTGATTTGTTTCTTTATCAAATAAATCATTTCTTAACTGTAAATTAGCTCCATAGCTATCATCCTCAAGATCATAATCATTTATAAATTCACGAGTTCCAAAGAAAGCAACCCCGAATTCGCTCTGTCCAGGAACTCCATAAAGGGGATTCGGAAATCCAGGATCATATCCAGCCTTTCTAGTAAGAATTGAATCGTCTTCAGAATACGCACTTTGATAATAGATTCCAAGTTTTGAGTAGTCGAAGAAATTTTCACTATCGGCATTATCATATTCATAATTTGCAGAGATTAAAGTCCTTTCAACATTTCTATCTTCAGTGCTTGCTGAATAACTTCTGCTTAAATTATCAGCTTTTAAAGTTGTATCTGAATCTTTATCTGTTTTTTCGATAATTAAGTTTAATCTTGAGTAATCATCAATATTCTTTACTAAGTTAGTAAAGAAATTCAAACCTTTACTTTCAAAATCATTAATATATTTTGCTTCAGATTTTACTTTGGTCTCATTTGAGTTTGACCTGGTTACAACAAAAACACCTTCCAATCCAGAATCATCATCCCTTCCAGCCATTCTTAAAGAATTTGAAAAACCAGAATTAACTGAATTATAGTTATTTATAGTTTGATAAAAAGATGTCTCTCCATCCTTTAGTAAATCTTCTGGATATAGAGATTGAAAAGTAACTACTCCTCCTAAAGCATCACTACCATAAAGTGAAGAAGCTGGACCTTTAAAAATTTCTGTTCCATTAAGAGCATTAAAATCTACCATCTCAGATCTAAAAATTGTGTAGCTAGATCCAAATTTATAAACTGCTGGAAGCCTTATATTATCTCTTTGCATTAATATTCTGTTTCCGCTGAAACCTCTAATAGAAATATCGCCTTGTCCATAATTGTTAAATGCCCCATCATTTTCAGACTTCAAGTCAACCGCTGCATCGTATCTAAAAAGATCTTTTAATTCTGTAACACCTCTCTCAATAATTTCTTCTTGGCCAATAACATTAACAGAAGCTGGGACATTTTTTATTTCCCTAGGTGTTCTAGTTCCAGTAACTGAAATTTTTAAAGTCCCCGAATCGTCTGTTGTTGGATTTTCAGCTATTAAAGGTTCTGAATTAGGTGGAGTTAAAATTTTAGTTTTATTTTCAAATCCTTTATTGACCTGAGAATATATCGGTAATGAAAAAGATGCTGCAAATGCCGCAGCAAAAACCTTTTTTGTAAATTTCACTTAAAAGCCTCACACTTTTATTAATTACTATTAATTCTTATGTTGAAAAAATTATTTTGAATTTTTTTTAAGTAACTTTTTTTACTAAAAAAATTTTTTGACTTGAAATCGAAAAAAAAGTTATAAATTAAAATAACTCAAAATACTTTTTTTTGTATTATTTAATACTTTTACTTTTAATGTTTTGATCGAAAGACATTAATTATTCAAGGATTTTATTGCACAAATTTGTTTTCCTACTGAGGTATTAATATATTCTGATTCTACTGAAAAAGCATCTTTTATTATCTTTTTAGATAATGCATTAATAGGTTTATCAATAGCTAATAATTTGCCTTCTTTTAAAACAGCTAATCTGTCGCAATATCTTGCAGCCAAATTAATATCATGGATAACAGATAAGATAGTTAAGTTATTTTTTTTATTTAAAATTTTTATCAGATCTAACATCTGGAGTTGGAAATTAATATCTAAGAAAGTTGTTGGTTCATCTAAAAGTATTATTTTTGTTTTTTGAGCAATTGTAAGTGCTAGATATGCACGTTGACATTGTCCTCCTGATAAAGAAGTTAATTCATAGTCAGAATATTTCTTCAAGTCGCATAACTCTAAAGCCTCTTTAATTATTGAAAAATCTTCTTTACTCCAATCAAATTCCCAAAAATATTTATGAGGGGATCTTCCTAGAGATACTAATTCTTTTACAGTTATAGGCAAATTAGAATTAATTTTTTGCGGAAGATATGAAATAATTTTGGCTAAATTTTTTGTATTTATAGATTTCATACTTGATTTATTTATTAAAATTTCTCCATTTTGTGTAGGAATAATTTTTGCAATTCCTTTTAATAAAGTTGATTTCCCAGATCCATTAGAGCCTATTATTCCAACCCACTCCCCAGATTTAATTTTTAAATCTAGGTTTTGAATAATTGTATTACCTTCATAACCCGTAGAGAAATTTTTTAAAGATAAATCCATCAGTTCATACCTATTTTTTTTGATGATCTTTTATATAAAATTATTATAAAAATTGGTGCTCCTAATAAAGAGGTAACTATTCCAACTGGAATTTCAATAGAACCTGATCTCGCAATTAAATCTGCTGCACTTAATGTTAATCCCCCTGTAAGGGCTGAAAAAGGTAAAACATATTTGTAATCATTTCCTATTAGTAATCTCGAGAAGTGAGGAACTACAAGTCCAATAAAACCAATTAAACCACCAATAGAAACTGCGCTTGCTGCTAAAAGTGTTGCCACAAGTCCAATTAGACATCTTGATCTCAATAAAGAGTTTCCAAGGCTTGTTGATAACTCTTCCCCTAAGGCTAATAAATTTAACTGCTTTGATAGGAATAGTCCTACTAATAAAGCTAATAAAATTGGAATCCAAGTGATTTTAATTTCACTCCATCCCCTTGCATTCAAACTGCCTATTAACCAAGTTAAAGCAGCTTGAATTCTTCCATCTTCTACTTGCAAGATTAGAGTGGCTTGAATTGCCCCAAATAAACTACTTAATGCAACACCTCCTAAGATTAATCTTTCAACAGATATTTTATTTTCACTCTTTGCAAGAATGAAAACTATTATCGTTGTGAATACAGCACCAAACCAAGCCGCTATTGGCATAAAAATTTGAGCTAATCCAAAACTTATAAATGAGACAATAACTAAACCAGACCCTGCTGATATTCCTAACAAATAAGGACTTGCTAAACCATTCCTCAGCATACCTTGGAGAAGTGCTCCTGACATACCTAAGGAAGAACCAACTAATAATGAAGCTAATAATCTAGGTAATCTTAGATCCCAAATAATAGTCTTATTTATTTCTTCACCCCTTTGAAAAATTGCTAACCAGATATCTTCATTCGAAATATAAACTGAACCTTTAGCTAATGAAAATATAGAAATAATTATTAAAAGGACAATAACTGTTGATAAAGAAAATAAAAATCTCGTTTTAAATAATTTAATTTTTTTACCTCTACTACTTATTAATGATTATTCTTTAATTTAAAAAAAATTCAAGTTCAAATTAAACAATTATATGATTAATTTTGATATTCTCTTTTATATTAGATAAATAGCTAATATTGAAATTAGTAAAAAGTTTATCAGCTGATTAAATAAAAAGTATTCATTATTTTTGATCTCTATATCTTTTACAAAAAAAGGAGCTAATTGCCTCTTATTGTGGATCGAATGTCAATTTTAACTATTTAGCAAGTCTTATTAGTCTTGGACATAAGGTTAGAAAGTATTGGACCAAATATTAGTTATTTTTGAATATCTAGTTTTAACCTAAGACTTAAAAAGTATTGCAAATAGTTTTGTTAGTCTCATTTATTAATAGCCGTACTGTCATGCAAGCAGACCTAACTCTATTTTTATTTCTTACGAAATAAACAAATCCAATAGCAGATAATTAAACATTAATTATTAATATATATAAATGAATAAATTTAATAATCTCGATTCACAAAAAAATTAATTAGTTTTAATTTACTTCATTAGTTTTTTTTTGTCTCACGCAGTAAAAATCTATGATACTTGTATTGGATGCACTCAATGTGTGAGAGCATGTCCACTTGATGTTTTAGAAATGGTTCCTTGGGATGGTTGTAAAGCAGGGCAAATAGCTTCTTCTCCTAGAACTGAAGATTGTGTTGGTTGTAAAAGATGTGAAACTGCATGCCCAACTGATTTTTTAAGTATTAGAGTTTATCTTGGAGATGAAACTTCTAGAAGTATGGGGTTAGCGTATTAATCTTTTAAATATTTTTTTGATTAATAATTTTTCTCATTTAACTCGTAAATTATTTGTGATTGACTAAAAATATTTTTTATTGCTCTAAAAATTATCCTTAGTATTTGATGCTAAGTTCTTTTTTTTTTTTTTTGAAATTTTTTCAATAAATCCTTGGAATCTTTTGAATAGTTTTTCATCGCTCTTTTTCCTTAATATAAATAACGTCCCTTTATCACCTCTGCATATTCTTAGATCATTACTTAAGTAGGTAATATCTAACCATCCTTTTTGTTCTTTTTTTATTTCTGCTAAGGCTTTTACTTTATTGAATCCTATTTGGGGACCTATTAATCCTGTATGAGTAAATTGAACCTCAACTCTAATATCGTTGATTGGTTTTAACTTGGCTATGATACCAGCCCCAACAATTGCATTAATACCTCTTGGTTTAAGCAAGTTCATGGCACTTGACTTTAAAGGATCCAAGATTTGTAGATTATCTACTAATGGCGAATAATTTAAGAATGGAGCATTAGAACTGCTCCATCTTAACTCCCATATTCCCTGCAATTTCTCAATATCTTTACTAAGAATGAAATTTGAATTGCTTTCAAGTTTTGGAGTTAATAATAAAATATCCTTTGAATTTGGTTTATCAAAAAGTAATTTTATTAGCTTTTGTTCTGTCTCCATTATTTCATCTTAAGGATTAAGTACTTTCATTTCTGCTAATGAGACTTGATTGTCAATAAGAAAATTCCTTTTGATGAGTTTGAAGGAATCTACATTGCAATCAATTCTATAACTTCAATAAGCCACTAAGTTTTTGGTCGGTTGTACATCATTATGTAGCTAAGTTATCCGAAGAGACGGAAATGACTGAAGAGAGACTTAAAAGTTGAACTAAAACTTATCCAAAGTACTATATACATATATATAGATATATATATATGGTTGGACAAATAGGAAAAGGCAAATAATTCCATCATCTTCTTAAATACATTGCATTATACATTTATGTAACAGTTACGCGTACTTTTTTACTCTTTATGCCGGTTTATGCAATAAATCTCTTTACATTGGTTAATATTACCGTTATATTTCTTAGCATTTATTAATTTTAAATTATGACTCCTAAAGCAGAAAGATTTAATGGATTGGCTGCAATGCTTGGCTTCGTAGCAGCTGTTGGTGCTTACGTTTCAACTGGGCAAATTATCCCTGGGATCTTTTAAAAATGAAACCAATTTCTTTTGAACTTTATGAAAAGCTTTTAAAGGCTTATGAATCATCTAAATAATTTTTTAATTTTACTTAAATCTTTTATTTCAACGATTTCTTCTTGAATCCGATACTAACATCCGATACTAACCATAAGATTCACAAAACTAATTTTAATTTCCAAAAAATATGAATTTAGGAATTCTCTTTCTCAAATGAAATACAACTGGAGTAATAACTTTATCTGAATTGGATTGGATTACAAATCATCAATCAGAATTTTCAAGGTTAGATATGGCACTAGTTTAAAAATTGGTCGCTTAATGGATGAAGGAATAATAGAACTTGATTGTAGATTGCAAGCATAATTTACTTATATAAAATCATCACGAGCTTGCTTTTAATAATATGGGCAAGCTTTTTTTATTTTCTATTTGCGATGAGTGTGTCTTATCCGCTAATTTTATTTCTAATAAATTATGGTTGGCTTCAGTTGTATCCCTGCAACTGCCTCATGACAACCATGTATTAGTCCTAGGACTGGCAATTTAATAATAGTCTCAAAATTTGGTCCTCTTTCCGAACCTAAAAGTTCATCAAACCGCCCTATGAATTTCAAGAAATTAGGAGGACAATATAGGAATAGATCTAGGAGGTCTAAATAAAACTATTCAATCAATTCACAATCCTAAAAAAGAATTTAAGAGACATTGATTATGCTAAGAAAAATAAGGTTAACTACTGAACTAGAGAATGCGAAGAACATCCAACTAATCCATATTGTTTAATCTATTGTGACTAACTAGTTATGCTCCTCTCTCGTGGAAGCAATAAGTGTTGAAAGTAATGTAAAAAGTTCTTATGAAATTAGCTGGTTTTGAAGAAATATAAAAAGTTAAAGAAGGTTTACTTTAAATTATATTTTTATAGTTTTTATATTCCTATATTCGCTCATTTCTAAATCACTTTTTATCTTTTATCTATGTTTTGGTAAAAAACGATATTACATTGGTATAAAAAAGAAAGAAATTAAAACTATATAGGTGTAGATTTCTTTTTATTTGATAGTTATGCATTTATTTTTTGCGTTTACAGAAAATAATATTGATACTAAATTTTTTTTTAGTTCATTAATTGGTGTAGGAGTAACAGCTTTTTTTTTCTATTTAATATTTTGGTTAACTAATCAAAAGGCTATGTATAACCGCTCAAACTAGGTTTACAAAGTAACAACAACATTAATATATTTAATGGGTAGATTTAGGACTTTAAATGGATAAAAGAGGAGCTAAAGGTTACTGGCTTTCTACGGCAAAAATAGTAAATCAGCAATTATTTGATGAATATGTAAGCAAAGTTATTCCATGGCTAAAAGAAGTTCATGGAGAAGTCTTTGCTAAAGATACAGAGCCACAAGGAAAACAAAAAACGGAAGATGCCAACCTAGCCGTTATTTGCGAATTTCCATCAATGAGGGCAGCCGTTGAGGCTTATGAATCTGAAGAATATAAAGAGCTTTCAAAACTAAGGAAAGAAGCTACTGAAAATTCAACGTTTACAATTATGGAAGGTTTAGATGAAGCTGCAAAGCTTAGAAGAGCAATGGGTAAGTAAGTTTTTAAAGATTGACAGTCGATCTAAAATTGGAGGGATAAAAACCTCTTTTTGTATGGCTAAAAAAGAATTAAAAAAAGTTTTTAACTTAAACTCTTATGAATGGTGGAGAAATCATCGAAGGGTCGTAACCTTTGTTTTGTTCTTATCCCTTTTTGCTTTTTATTTAGGGAACCCTTTTCATAAGGAAGCAAAAGTAAAGGATACCTGCGCAAAATTAAATTCAAGCTTCCAAATTACAGGCGATGAAGCGATGAAGAAGCTTAATCTCAAGGAAATAAAAAATTATAATAATCGCGAGTTAGCTAACTATTACTGCGAGAGATATTTAGGCATAAAATAAGAAAAATGAAATGCTTTCTACTCCTATTTCTAGCTTCTCTAGCTTTATGTACTTCTAACCTATGCAGTTAATCAGGCAAGTGATGTTTCAATAAGATTTCTCAAGACTTCTTTAGCGTTTAAAAGTGTGTCATTAAATAAAGACTGACCAATTGATATTGCTAAAGGAACACCTAATAAAAGACCACTAAAAACAATGATTATCAATAAACATGCAATCCTAATAAGCCATATGGTGAAAGGGTCAATAATTTTTGTATTGTTTTTCAGTTCTTCAACTGGTTGTTTAGCTTGATTTGTTGCAAACATTTTTAATTATTAAATTGTAGGACATTAAAATAAATCTAATTTTTAATCAAGCCAAATTTATACCATTTAATAGCCAATTATTTTATGGTGAAATAAATGAAAATCTTACTACTTACACCGCTATGTTAAATACTGATAGGGCTAATGCATTAGCTAAGTGGATACAAAACTGGAAAAAAACTTATAATGAAAATCCAAAGTTAAATTAATGTATTACTTGGTTTGAGTGGAAATATGAAGATAAAGAGCTCTCACCAAGCGACAAGAGTTCAATCGCAACCATCTTGAGATATAACTCGGAAGAATAATTATGTATGGAATAGCAATTACTTATGCGGTTATTAGTTTGTTATTACTAGGTGGCTTTGCATATTTAACATTTAAAATGACCTCTAAAAAATGATTGGAAGTTTACCTAAATTAATTGCTCTTCTTATGGTTTTGCTACTTGTAGGTAGTACTTTTGTTGGTGGGATTATTTACTTTTTAAGATGAGTTATGACATTGTTTTAAGCTAATAATGATTGTATTCTTGGGACACTTAATCTAATTCAAAATCAAATCTTTTCGATGATGAAATCCTCAAATGATGAAGAAAAAGCTATCGATTAAATAGTAAAAATAATTCAAGATTTTCAATACAATGATGAACTTAGTGAGAAAAAAAGAGAGATTTTAGATTAAGATAAAATATATGATTGACAGTTGATATAAATTAAAGATAAAAGTTCCTTTTTATCTAAAACTTTATAAGCTTTTTCAGAAAATGTAAAAGAGCATAAAATATATTATTGAATATCTTTAAATGCATTTAATAACCAACTAAAAAAGTTAAGAGGATTTAAAAGATCTCTTATTTTAGATTTTAATTTGTATTCTGTAGGAATAATTAGTGCTAATAAAGTCCAAGAAACTACTTTAATGAAATTAAAAATTTCAAACAGTAAATCAATTTCCTCTTCTATTTCTGCATTTTCTAAAATTTCTCCGTTTTCATTGAGTATGTCTATCTCTTCTTCAAAAAACCACTCCTCTTTTCCATTAGAGAGTTTTAAAATAACGCCAATACCTTTACCATCGGTGATTTTGAAATCAATTATTTGACATATTGATGAAATCTCAATTGCTTTTATACTTTCTTTCCCCAATCTTTTTTTGGCTAAATCAATTTTAATTTGAACGTTTGACCCTATTTGCGCTCTTTCATAAATTTTCATTTTTTAAGTAATTATACTTATTTGTAATATGAAATAGAGAATCAAATATCAATAAAAAAAGTAAGGGCTTTGAAATAATTTGAATCATTTGTACTTTTCAGATCAAAAAAATATTTATAAATTTAGTTATGAGAATACCTTGCTAAAGATGGAAAGTTGTCAAATCATTTTTCTAAATCTTGCAATAGTTGGATTTATTTCTCAACTTTTCAAATATATATTATTTTTCAATCGAAACTTGGTCTTGAAAAGAGATAATGCTAAAGATTTATTAGAAAAAATCTATAGCAAACCTTCTTCTTATGAGAGTTATATTAGAAAACTAAACTTTTAAATCTATTGAGAGATCCTGAACAATTAATTATATTTTTAGATGGATTTGCCTTTATTATTTTAATTGGTCTTTTTATTCTTTTATTTAAAAGCAACAAATGGTTTAAAAGAAATAAAAATACAAGTTAACCCTATTTTCAGTCTCGAATGTAATCTGAGAATTAATAGTAAAGATAAAGAATGAATACCGCTGCAAAAATATTACTTTAGTGATCAAGGTCACAATTTTGATTGATTGATTTATACCAAGATCAAAATTGTTGGAATGATTTGTTAGGGTTTTGATCAAACAATTAAAAAGCGATGGAAGCCATAAATAAAATCCTACCTTTCGGTTTAAAAGTTCAGAAGTTAGTTCCATTTTTTATAGTCACTAAATTAGTTAGCTTCGTTGGGTTTGCAATCTTTATGATGAACCGCTAATGGATCAGAAACTTTTAGAGTAATTTTATTAACTATATTTGTTCCCTTCGCTGGATATAAAGTTTATAAATTTTTCAAGAAACTTTATAAATTATCAGAACCATCTTTTAAAAAAAAATCAGAAAAAATATTTAAAATTTGATTTAAATTTTTATCGAAAAACTATTAAAAATAATTGTTTTTAAATCATCAAATTAAATAGTTATTTATATAGAATGATTTCCTAGAGTTATACAGAATATACATTAACTAATATTTTTTGAACACATAAGTATTTTTACTCTTTAAAGTATCAAAACCTATTGGCATGCTGGTATTTCATTATAAAAATTAGCTTTTATGCAAGAAAGAATTAATAAAGAAGTAAATAAAAATTTATTTAATGAGATAGATATTAATCTTCTTTCTGGGATGCAATGTTCAGGGAATAATAAATTTCATCAAAATTATTTGGAAAAACTAAAATTCCAAACTGAATCTGCATTTATAAATAAAAAATATAATAATTTTAAAAGTTAAATTTATTTAGTTATATAAAAATGTGTATTTGTATTAACTGTAAATTGGTCGATAGGTGTAAGACATATCATGATGTAGAAAAAAATCATGAGGTTGAACATCTAACTTCTTATCCTGATGTCACTGCTAAGAATCCAATAATTCATGTAAATCTAGTTAAAGAAAAAACTGGAAATTTTTCAATAGAATGGGATGTTAGATCTTGTTCTAGTTTTTATAAAGAGATTGGTAGATGGTCTAAAATCAATCCTGGGGTTGAGGTCCCCGCATAGCGGAATTCATAACTTACACAAAAAGTCTAACCATTTAATAAAAGATTTTTTTAAGACTTTCTACTATTAAATTCAAAATAAATAGTTCAATTATGAAATCAACCTACAAAAAGAACACAAAAGCCTCGCAAGTATAAATACCTAGATAATATAAGAATAGAATTTTATTTTATGCTTATGAAATATTTTCTTGATACAGCATTTAAACCTTACCAAGATATTTTTGAAATCCTAGAAAATCTTATGAGGATGGAAAAAATAATGGACTCAAAAAATGAGCATTGGGATTTTTATAATGATAATATTCCAAATTGGTTTTATAAAATGATCATTATGATGGGAATATCTGTATTCTTCGGTTTTTTATTGATATTGGCTGGTTCTATTTAATATTTATAGCTTTAATAATTTACTTGAAAATTGAATATTTTGAATTATTGAATTTAAATTCATAAAAAATTTTAAATGTATAATTAACTAACATTTTTTATTTCAATTAAAGTCTTAAGGCCTACATATCAAGGGTTTATAAAGATTGCCAGAGGTAAGATAATCTCCTAATTTGAGGGACAAGGCAATAACTGTTAAACCATGACCAATACTTGGGCAACTTGGAAAAATACTTGCAAGCTGAAAGTTAGTTCAGACCACTCAACATATTGTCCATATACAAAGTAACTTCCCATCATCATAGTTATGAACCAAATAATTCTGAAACCCCATAAATTTTTCTTATGAAGATATTTTTCTGCAAAGTAAATTACAAAACTTGAAGAGACTAAAATTACAGTATTTATAAGCGGCATTTTTATATCAATCCCATTTATACCTGTGGGGTACCAAACAGGTGCACTAATTTTAAGGACACTGTAACCTACAAAAAAAGCAAAAAATATAATACTTTCCGAGCATAAAAATATAATAAATCCAGTCATATTATGGCCATCATGTTTTATATGACCTGGTTTATGATTTAAAGATAAATTTTGATTTTCTGTAAGCATATTTAAATTTTTTTGAGTGACTTCTCTATATAAAATTGCTCATCTTCAACAAATGGTTTATCTAGGCCATAGCAATATGGTTCATTTAAAACCGTTGGGATATCTTCTTCAAAATTTTCGTGAGGAGGTGGAGAGGGAAGTAGCCATTCTAATCCTATAGCTTTCCAAGGATTTGGAGGAGCTGATTTTCCTCTTACCCACGAACTAACCATATTTAAGATAAAAGGAATAGAGGCAACGCCAAGAATAAAAGCTCCAATACTTGCTAAGACATTCCATATAGCAAACTCAGGATCATATGATGCAACTCTTCTAGGCATTCCTAATAAACCAGCCCAATGAAGTGGTAACCAATTTAAAGTCGCTCCAATAAAAGTAAGCGCAAAATGTACTTTCCCTAAACCTTCATAAAACATCTTTCCTGTAAATTTTGGGAACCAGTGATAAATAGCTGCAAATATTCCAAAAGCAATGGTATTAAAAATAATATAGTGAAAATGAGCAACAACAAAATATGTATTTCCAACATGTATGTCTACTGGGACTGTTGCAAGCATTACTCCCGTAATACCTCCAAAGATAAAATTAAATAATCCCCCCAAACAAAAAAGCATCGGTGTACTTAACCTAATATTCCCACCCCATAATGTAGCAATCCAAGCAAATACTTTTACACCTGTAGGTACAGCAATGAGCATAGTAGTAAACATAAATAAATTCCTCATCCACATCGGTGTACCTGTATAGAACATGTGATGAACCCAAACAACTAGAGAAAGAATAGTTATACCAAAAGAAGCTACAGCAACAAATTTATATCCAAAAAGAGGTTTTCTTGAATAAACAGGAAAAAGTTCAGAAAATATTCCAAATACAGGGAGAACCATCACATAGACAGCAGGATGAGAATAAAACCAGAAAAAATGTTGAAACAAAACAGGGTCACCTCCTCCCTCAACCCTGAAAAAACTTGTTCCAAATGTAAGATCAAAAAATAACATTATCGCTCCACCAGTCAAGGCAGGTAATCCTAGTAATTGCAATAATTGAGCTGCTAAAACAGTCCAAATAAAAATTGGCATTTTGAAAAAACCCATCCCTGGTGCTCGCATTCTTATTATTGTCGTAACAAAGTTGACAGCACCAATAATCGAAGAAATCCCAGATAACGATATTGCTATTATCCACAACATTTCCCCATTTATAATTTTTCCCAGAGGATTTTGAATACTTATAGGTGGATATGACCACCAACCTGAAGAGGCTGGACCTCCAGGGACAAAAAAACTTAAAAGTAGAATTATTGAGAAAATTGGCACTAGCCAAAATGCTAAGGCATTAAGCTTTGGGAAAGCCATATCTGGCGCTCCTATCATTGGAGGTACAAGTAAATTTGTTAAGCCACTTAAAATAGGGAAAAGGAACAAAAAAAGCATTATTGTTCCGTGCATAGTGTAGAGGCCGTTGTAAACGGTTGGATCAAAAAGATCTGAAGGGGGTGTTATTAACTCTCCTCTAATCAACATCCCTAAAAGACCGCCTATTAATAAGAAAAAAAGAGCTGTGACTATATATTGAATGCCAATTACTTTGGCATCTGTATTAAAACTAAAAAACCTTTTCCAATCATTTGGCCCCTTAGGATAAGAATTTTTCGTCTTAACTAATCTTGGATCATAATTAAAGATTGTCATATCAGATTTTAACTATCATGAAGTCGTGCTTCAGAACCAACCTCATTAACTTTTGGATCAGGAGCAGGTTTAACTGTAGCCCAACCTCTATTACCATTTCTTAGCCTTTTTTCATACAATCGGCCAGCAGGATTTAATCCATTTTGAGGTTCTTTTTTTACAGTCTCCTTAATCCATTTGTAAAAAATTTCTTCAGACTCTACGATTACATTTGTTTGGTTTTCTGAGAAATATGCACCACTAAACATTGCATCTCTTAATCTAAATACACCCTCTTTCGTAGGTGTAAGAGAATATGTAATTACACTTCCAGGAATAATATCTTGCTTTAATCTAAATGCCGGGACATAAAAGCTATGAATAACATCTTCTGTTATTAATCTAAAATTTGATCTTTTATCAACTGGCAAATGTAATTCAGAACTATGTATTCCATTTGGATAAACAAACTCCCAATTCCATTGTCTTGAAATCACATCAATAGGTCCATAATCAAAAACTTTTTTCTCCTCAACAAAAGGAACCTCCGCTCCAAAATCATATTTTATTTTTGACCCTAAGTTTTCAAGTTTATAATTAACACTTGTTGAGTATGTTGATATCCCCAAAACTAAAATAAGTGGAACTATTGTCCATATAATTTCAAGTTTTAAATTGCCTTCTAATGGTTCGCCATTACTTTCATCATACTTGGGGGCTCTATTGAATACTAAAATCCAAGCCATTGTCCCTGTACAACCTAGAAAGATAAAAGTACCAATAGTTGTTTCAAAAGCAAATAGATTATCTACATAATGAGCAGCTTCTGAGGCTTGTATTGGTAACCAACTATAAGACCAATATCCCATTAATAAACTAACTACGACGTTTAGAACTACTGCAATAATAATTATAATAATGCTTGAAAAATTCTTTTTCTTTAACCTTCTTATTTTAGTATTCATTGGAAAATTTGATTAAGATCTTCTCCTCTTACAAGAAGTTGGTCAGCTGTAATATGAACTCCAAAGTCACTTGCAAGCCATGCTCCTAAACTGCCATGAAGCCCCATCAAAATTAAAATTAAGGCCCCTAAAGATATGTAAGACCAAGAGACTTGTCTTCCGAAATCCTTCCTAAAAACAAATCTTTGATAACCCCTCCATATAGTCATTGAAATCATTACAAATAGAATAGCTACTCCGCCTATGGCATGCCAAAGCATTGTAGATATTGCACTTTGACCTAAAATATTTTTCACTTCAGGTATCGGAACTGCGAGTAACATTTCAAAGAAACCAGTTGCAACCGTAAAGAAAGTTATAAAGGAAGCGGCAAGAATGTTATACCAACCAACATCATGAAATCCAACTCTCGTAACTGGAAAAGAAAGAAATCTTAGAATTCTTTTTTCAAAAGGATAAAAGGCTCCTGCAATATCAAAGAATATTCCAATAGCAAATAAACCTATAGTTAAATGAACAAGATTTGGATGCAATGGAATTTTATAAGGCAAATCATTTGGACCCAACTTGTCTGATATTTCACTAATTGGTGATTTTATTAAAAGACAGAAAAGGTAGTTAATACTTTTTAAACCACCTATTTGCAAAGAAAGATAATGATCAAAAATTATCATAATAATCCATCTCTAACAGCCTGAACAACTGGTACAGTATGCAATCCATAAATCCAAACCAACATATCTCCCAAATAAACCTGAGTACAAACTAAGGCTGCTAAAATCAAATCTATAAAAACAAACCCTTTTGATAGAACTTGAGGATTACTTTGTCTTGATACATATCGCCATCCTGTTATAACCGAGAGTACTCCTGCTAAGGACCATCCTATTGTGCTGTGATAGTTCAAAACATCTCTTGATACTCCATATGGATTACTTAGTCCCGCCTCAATTTGACCAAATACAATAGCAATAAAAATTGCTATTGTAGCAACGGTTAAATTTAAAAAACTTACTTCAAATAAATTAGGCTTTTTAAAAATTATTCCAACAAAATCAAAGACTACAGCACCTAAAGCCATAGCAATTACAAAATGAACAACAATAGGATGAATGACATCAATCCAAGGAAGATTTTTTTCATTCAAGGCAGGAAGCAAACTTGAAAATATTGAAAAAGTATTGATCAATATATAAGCCATAAAATTAAAGGTTGAATGGACCATATTTGAAAAGATATTTTCTATTAAATAAAGAGCTTCTTTTTCAAATCTATATATAATTTTTTAGATAAGCAACAATTTTAGAGACCTTTTAATGTATTAATAATGTATTAAATTTTATTCGAAGAATATATCATTATTGTGTAAAAGTTATTTTTACCTTCTAATGTAAATTATTTATCTATCCAATTATTTTTAATTAATAAAAATAAAAAATAATTATCTATAAGTTCCAAGAATATTTTTTCAGCTATCAGAATTTATCTTTTAATTAAATTTTAAATCTACATAAAAAGATAAAAAATAATCAGAGAAAAATAAAGTCTGAAAATTGGTTAAAGAAAAAATTTTTTAATAAATTATTCTATTTTCTAGGTCATTATACTTTCTTAAGAAATAAATATCACAGTATCTTGAAAACTTAATTACACATTTTTTCGTAATCATTTATTAGTTTATTTAAAAGAATAAATACCATTGGAAATTTTTATCGTAGGAATTGGTTTATTAATTGGCCTAATCTTTAGTTGGGTTATGGGTTTGCCCGGTGGTGATATTTTCATTTGGATTTTCTGTCTTTTTCTTGGATTAAAAGTTGGCGAAATAATTTTTTCAGATGAGAATAAAGATGATGATGATGATGATCTTGATGGAGGGATTTTAATTCCAGATTTTCAAGGAATATAATTTGAATTACAGGCTTTAAATTAACCCTGTTTTAACTGGACAAGAACTCCTATATGTTCATAAAGAAATAGTAGTAAAGTAGATACCTAAAAAAAATTTTTAAAATCTAAATAAAATATATATTTTTAAAATCTACTTAATTATGTTTGCTAGACCATAAATAGAGCTAAATTTAATTATGAAAGCAAAAACATTCTATGCAAAAAATTTCAATTTTGATAATGCATCAAAAGATCAGATAATTTTTCTTGCTGTTTCAGGGTTAATTATTTTCTTTGCGAAAGCTGCTTATGATCTATATCTTCATAATCCTGCTTTTCATATGTTTATACAAAGTAAAGGAATATTTTTATAAATAAAAAATTTAAAAAAAATTTATTCAAATCAAGTTTTTTAATATTTATTAGCTAAAAATTTTCTATTTTAATATCATTTTATGTAGATGATTTTTTAGTACATACGTTAGATTTTGCCCAAACTTTTTTGATTATAGATTTATAATCTATGAAGTTTGAGACAATGGAAAGTAAGGCTTTTAATTAATTGCATTTAAGAAGCTTCGACTAATTATTAACATTATAAAATTTTGTTCATTAAGCATTATCAAATAATTATTTATAAGTAATTTTTAAAAGTAAATGATGTATTTTTAGCTATTTATTATGTAAAAGTTGTCCTTGACTCTTTTAGGAAATATTTTTATTGTCCTCATATGCATTCCTTATATTAAACAAATGTATCTCTTTGCAGTCTTGGGCTTTTTTGCTGCCTTTATTGCTTTTATGAAATTCGGATCAAATGATTTTGGTATTTCATCAAGTAAATCTCAATTAAAAGATCAAATAACTTCTAAGTAAAAAATTTATCATTTTATTATGGAAACTCTTTCTATTTTAAGCTTTTTTTTATTGGTAATTACTTTCTTTGCTAGAGGTAAAAATGATTTTGGTCTAAAACCTAAACCAAAAAAGGATTAATTATTTTTGAACTATCTTTTAGCAAGTCATCCAAATATAAATTAAGTTTTTTTAATTTTTTAAATATCTTTTATGAAATCATCAGAAGGATCCAATTCACTAAGAAAAAAACTACAAAATAGTATTTTAAAATTTATTCTTATCTCAATAGGTATATCTGTAGTTATATTTTCTTATCAAAAAGACGGATTCTTTTTTGGGATTTAATAACTTATAGTCTCTTATTAAATATGGAGAAATGTTATTCTAATTGCTTAAATTTTAGAGGGTCTTAAATTCTTAGATAATTAATTCCTCCCCCTCAGTTTAAAGCGGATTATTACCACTAATAACTAACCCGTAATAAACGAGAACTCCAAGTAAAAGAAGAATAAACGCTATTTTGTTTGAGCTGTCTGAAATAATAAAAAAGTAATTTTAAACATTTTATATCAGGTAAAAAAAATTTTTTATCTTTTGTATATTTATTATGTCTCAACTGTTACAGACAATAATAAATTTTAAACACCTAACTCATAACTTATTTACTTTAAAATTCTTTTATAAATCATTAAAGTCTGATGTAATTATTTATTTTTAATATGGTTGCAGCTAATAGCGATCCTACACTCCTTTTTGTATTAGGAAGCATTGGTTTATTATTATTTGGTGCGATTGGTTATGGTATTTACACTACTATAGGACCTAAATCCGGCGAATTAAGAGATACTATTAAAGAACATGCAAGGATGCATGAGCTTGGAATTGCTCATGGACATAATAAAGGCGAAGCAAATCATACTCATTTAAAAGAAGTCCTAAAAAAGGAAAATAAAACTTCTACTGTTAATAAATCATAAATGAAAATCAGTCCAAAAGTATCAACTGAAAATCATTATTAAAAGCTTAGTAATTCAAAAAAGTAGAATGCTCATCCTTGTAAGCAGGATTAAATTATGGAGCTTATGAAATTTATCATTTTTTTTTCTTAATCAATATTTTTAGTTTCCCTCCTCACCAAAATTATAAGATGGAGTGGTATCTTGAATTTTAATATTTACCCCCTCGATTTTGCTCTTAGAAACTTCTTTTAATTCTTTACCAGTAAATTGAAATCCATAGTGTGAAGCTATTAAGGCGATTTCATTAGCAGTAGCTGCACTTGAAACTTCATCGAGAAAAGTTTTATTTGTTTTGAGTTCAATTAAGAACTTTTTTATTTGATCAAAAGTCATTTAAAAAAGATTAAAAAATTAATGAGAGGTAAAGAACTTTATTTATTTGAAACGCTATAAAATTTATTTTTGGATAAGAATTTTTTTTGTATATTAAAGAAGTAAGAAGAGACATTGTTTTTCAATAAAAAAATAGATTTTCATGGTTTAAGCGGTTTTAAAGACTATTACAATAATCTATTACATTAGCTTTTTCATTACCAATAAACTTTTTTTGAATTTTAAACCCCTTTTTTAATCCTTCCATAGAATCTTTTTGTGAAATATATTCTGCACATAATAGTTTTGCTTTGTGGACTTTAAATTGGGGAATTTGTCCTAATGCTATTACTACTAGAGAGAGTGTAGAAGTAATTACGCAATAGCCAATTATATTTGGACCTTTGTGTGGAGACAAATTTAGAAGTTTTATTTAATAGTGATTTTAATTTAATAAAAGTATTTTTCCTACAAATGTGGATATAGGGCCTGTAAAAAATGTACCTATCCTTCACGTCCAAAAGTAGGAATATTACTTCTTCCAATATTTAAAGTAGGGTCTGCCAACATTATCAATTATTGGTACTCTTTCAATTTTTCCTTCAGTAAAAAGTTTTATACAAATTCTTCTTGAGTGTTCAGGATTGCATTTAAATTTTTCTGCTAATTCTTTATAGGTAAACTTTTTCTCTTCCTTAGTTAATATCTCTAAAAAATTATCACTTAATTCATTATTTCTGAAGTTCTTGTACCAAAAACTAATTGAGCAGCTAAAGCCCAACCCCATGTTGGATCTTCTCTCAATAATCGAGCATGATATAAATATTCCTCGTCTTTTAATCTTTTTCTGGATCTTTTCTTGGCATCATCTCTATATGCTTTTTGAGTAGCAGTTGCCCATTCCTGGAGTTTCTTCAGGTTAGGTATTTCAGCAAATTTAGCTAGCCTTAAAAAATGTTTTGCAGTATCGGCTTTTTTCTTTGATCCATAGGTGATCTATTAGCAAGTTCAACAATATTTTCATAATTTAGAATTTTATGTTTTTCCATCTGCAAAAGATAACCTTCTATCTGTTTCCACCCAGCCATATTTTGATTATTGTTTCTGTCTTTATCTTCAGCACTCCAAAAGTCCTTTTCAAATCTTTTGATAATATCTCCAACTTTTCTACTTTCTTTTAAAAGTTCAACAGTTTCTTCCTCTTCATTTTTTAACCAGTTATCCCATTTAAAAGAACCAGCTATTTTTTCATCACTTAATCTTTTAGCTAATCTTTCAGCCTCATCAAGATTTTTAATATCTGCTTTTAAATTTATTGGAACTCTTTGCTGGATTGTCTGATCAGATTCTGGATTAGTTTTACTTGGTAAATAAGCTCTAAGAGTAAAACCATCTTTTCTAATTTGTATAGTTACTCCTCTCCTCTCACTTTTCAAAAGTCTATTTCTAGCATCTAGCTTTATCTCTAATATTTGTTGTGAATTTGCCATTGTTCGGTAGTTCTTAAGACTAGAGTTTGCGGTGGCCTTGTCTTGGTGGCCTTGTCTTGGTGGCCTTATTCTAGCCAATATATACAAATAGATGCAAGTACACCTATATTCTGTCAATCATAATTTGGTTTCATTTTATAACCCCTCAGAACCATTGCAAATAGGTGACTTGCTTGACTATGACTAACTTCTTGTGATATAAATAACAAGTTCGGAAACAACTGAATAACCCGTTGGAGAGGTGGTCGAGTGGTTTAAGGCTCTAGTCTTGAAAACTAGCGTACCGGCAACGGTACCGTGGGTTCGAATCCCACCCTCTCCGCCATATTTATAGACAATCAAATTTAACTGGTGTTTTTGGGAAACTGAAAGCACTTTTTTATTGGAAACATAGGATTTTGATTAGTCATATGTTTTTGAAGAGTTTTTGAGTAATTCATTCAATTCAAAGAGTTCTTCTTTGGTAAACTCGCGATATTCTCCTGTTGATACATCTAATTTAATATTCATAATTCTTACACGCTTCAATGATTTTACTCTGAATCCTAGGGATTCACACATTCTCCTAATCTGACGGTTAAGTCCTTGAGTGAGTATGATTCTGAATTTTTTTGGTCCCAATTGTTTTACGAAACAATTCTTAGTAATGGTATCTAATATTTCAACGCCATTACTCATTCTGTTAATAAAGTCTCTATTAATCGGTCGATTAACGCTTACGATGTATTCTTTTTCATGATTATTTCTTGCTCTGAGTATTTTATTTACGATATCTCCATCGTTAGTTAAGAAAATTAATCCCTCACTGGGCTTATCCAATCTTCCAATTGGAAAAATTCTTGTAGGATATTTAATGAAATCTATGATATTGTCGGATTCTACTCTTCTATCGGTTGTGCAAACAATTCCAGCAGGTTTATTAAAGACTAAGTATATTTTTTCGTGTTTCGTTGATTTCTCTATTCTTTGACCTTCAACTTCTACTTGATCTCCATCATCTACCTTGGTACCCATTTCTGTAATTTCACCATTAATAGTTACTTTTCCTTCTTCAATTAGACTATCCGCTGCTCTTCTAGAGCAGTAACCGACTTCACTTAAATATTTATTTATCCTAGTAGCCATTTTGTCAAAGTTACCTTTTAATTATTTGAAATTTAGTTATTTTTCGAAAAAAAAATTATTGACTTTATTTTAACCAATTGATTTAGTAAGCATAATTAAATTGCAATTTTGAAGGGATCCTTTTGTGACTGTTGATATTGATCTACTACTGACTGTTTAATTTCTAGTTTTCTTTCGAGTTTGTGGATGACTTACCAAGTCGCGAATTTCTATTTAGATAAAAGAACTACTTAATTGTTTGATCTTAAGTTTTTATTGATTAACTCCTAGCGCGCTTGCTTCATTCCTCTGAACATTAATAAATCATTTTTCATAAAAGATGTCTACACATATACCAAAAATGTTCTATATCGATAGTGGTCGTTTTGAACTTATCAGTTTCTATTTTTCTTGATGATGACCTTTGCATTAAGACTTTTATTGATGGATGCTTCATTGAATATACAGGTTTGAATCCTGCTTTTTTTGCTTCGCTATGAAGACCTCTCTTTTGATAGGAATCCATTCCACAGAATAATATAGAGGGTTTATTGTCTAATCCTTCTTCTGATTTCAACATTCTATATTTTAAAACTTTTGCAATCTTTTCTAATTCCCACATTATTATTTATTCAAAAAAAATAATCAATCATTACTTATAGTATTTAATGACACTAAATACGCCAACAAAAAGGATAACAATTGCAACACCATAAAATACGAAAGGAATAATCGGATATTTATATAAAGTATTTCTAACTTTCTGCTTGACCTTATCTTTATTAAATTCGGGTAAAACAAATTCTTTTTCTCTAGGAGGTAAACCCAAATCTTTCCTTCTTTTAGCTTCTCCCATATTAAAAACAAGACTATTCAAATGGTAATCTAATACAGATCTTATTTGATTTTAAATACACTGTTTATTTTTGTTTTTGTTAAAGTTAATTTTTGGTATTAGCTATGGAAAAAGGATTTGCAACAAAAACACAAAATACCAATAAAACAAAAAAAATAATTACTTCAAAAGAACCCAAAGGTAGACTCATAACATGGTCTCCTTGGCCACCAGCAAATTTCCAAACTCGCTATCCTGCTTTTCCCCTGGTTCTCACATTATTAATTGTCTTAGTTGGGCAATGGTATATTTCTCTTTTAAGATAATTTAAACCTTCATATTAAATTTAAATTTAAAATAAATTGAGTATTTTAAATAAATTTGTTTTTCTTTCTCTTATTTTCTGCACATTTGCAAGCAGTAATTGTTCCAATAATTTTTGGAATTAAATCAGTTAATAAATTTAAAAATATAAAAAACCATGTTCTTATTCCCTTTGGTTTTATCTTTTTAGGCTTGGCCTCAATGTTTGAGATGATTGATCATACAAAAACAAATTGGATTTATATAGATCATTCTTCTCTCTTTAATTGGTTTTTTTATACTTTTCTTGCATTAGGTTTAACTAGTTTAAGCATATCAGTTATTAAAAACAAATTTGCTATTGGAACAAATATCTTCCTATGTTTTTGCTCAATAGTTTCCTATTTGTTAATTGATAAAACGATCGCTCTAACATTACAAGTAATTATTAGTATATTTTTAATCATAAATTGGCAACGAATGTTTAAAGATTGGATCTTCATTGCTTACCCAATCTTTGGCATTATTTTTACAACTTTCTTTGGAACAAATCTATCAATAACTGGAAACCAAATTTGGCATGTTTTTATTGGCCCATCAGGGACCATTAGTGTAATTACTTTTTATTTAGTATTAAGGAGATCAAAAAATAAATTATCTGAGATTTTGAAATGAACAGATTTATCGTTATCTCTTTTTTAATTTTGTTAACTTTCACCGCTTCACCAAATAAAACTCTAGCTGAAACACCTCTTGATGTTTATATGAATGATTTTTACTCTAAATCAAACGAAGCCAGCAAAATTCTCAAAGAAATAGAAACTACTCTCAAAGAGGGTTCTAGAAAAAATGTATGTTCAAGACAGAGAGAAGCTGCAAGGTTAGGATTATTAGCTAATAAATCCTTAATTAAAGCATTTGAGGTAGGAGGAACAGAACCACCAATGGAAGCTATAAAATCCAGTCAAAAAAGATGGGAATCTATTTTCAATGAATGTTAAAAAAAATGCAAGTAAACAAAAAACTTATGAAGTTCTTTAAATTTGCATTCTTACAGATTTGCTAATAAATGGTATTTCAGGTTCAACACCATTAATACACTGGAAGATAGAAAAAATAAAAATAGATAGTGTAAATATAAATACTATTGAACCAAATTCAACTAAAGGCAAAATACGTAATAGATAACTAATTATGATTAAGGCAATATCAAGTAGTAATGCTTGGCAAGCGTTATATCTTATGAAATAAGGTACATTTGGATTTTTTACAACTCCTGCAAACAATATTATAAAAAATAATAACCCCCCAAAAGGTAAGGATCTTTCAATTATCGCAACAGGAAATGTAAGCAATAAAAGTACTTTTAAAAAAGAAAATTTATATAATAAATAATATCCAAAAGGCAATGAAGCCTTCAATGGCAAAGTATAAAAAATAACTGAAGTTGCTCGTTGAATTATTTGATTCAATTAAAACCTACTCTTTAATATTTAATTTAACGTATTTTCATAAAAACCTACTTTACTAAATATCATTGTATATAAACAATTAAACTTTAAATGAAAATCTTACACACCATGTTGAGAGTTGGTGATTTAGATAACTCTATTGATTTTTATGTAAATAGATTAGGGATGAATCTCATAAGAAGGAAAGATTATCCTCATGGAGAATTTACTTTAGCTTTTGTTGGCTATGGTTCTGAGAAAGACAATGCAGTAATTGAGTTAACTTATAATTGGAGCAAGAAATCAGAAGACTACGAGCTTGGAAATAAGTATGGACATATCGCTATTGGTGTAAAAGATATATATTACATTTGCAAGAAATTAGAAGATAACGGCTGTAATGTTACGACTAAACCAAAAACGATGAAGAACAGCACAACTGTTCTAGCATTTGTTGAAGATCCTGATGGATATAAGATTGAACTTATTGAAAGAGATTAATTATGGCAATTTCGGAATTAAATGAAGATACACAGGATCAAATATGTGATCTTCTTGAAAATTTGCAGCAAATAGAGAAACTTAAAAATAAAGATATGCGTATTTTGTTAGATAAAATAGTTAGAACGTATGGAGGAAAAGTAGTAAATAAATAGGTTAGTTTCTAATTATTTTGCTATAAATTAATTGAGGCCAAACCTCAATGAGTTAAATATATATATTTAACTCCAAGACATAGATTGATTACGTATAGTAGTGTACTCAATTTAATAACCCTTCTGGTAGTGGGAATTTCTGGAAGGGTTTCTTGTTTTTACTTTGCCTTGTCAATACAAAATTAAATATTAATGAATAAAACTATAACTTGGCTAATTAGAGGGTCTGTTCTTATTGTTATGGGAGGATTCCTTCTTGCATATTTAAACTTAGAGAAAAAACCATCCTTAATTTTTTCACAACCTACTATTGAGGATTTGAAATATAAAGAATTAGATAAGAAACGGGCAAATGCGGAATTTGCTGCAAAAAGAGATTCTATAGACTATGACAAATTTGGAAGTACAATTTTTTGTAATTCCTCAATGAATAGCTGGATTGAATCAGTAAATTATTCTAAGGAAATGGATTTGTATATTTTTGGGAAAGACGCGGATTTATCAGAATGGAATAATGCAATCAAAGATTATGAAAACGAAAGGTCAAGATGTAGAGACTTTAATCCTTAAAGGAATTTTTATTTGCCCAGAACTGTGGGTAACCCCAAAGGGCGAAAGCCTTAATCAGATTAGATAACAGTTATCATAATTTTAAAATTTATAATGGCGATATAAATACTACAATCTAAACATATTCTAAATAGAATCTGTAGACAATTTAAATAGATTAAAGTATTCTTAGATTGCATTTAAGAATTTATGTCCAAGAATTGGTCTTACATTAGAGATGAATGGCTTAAGAGCACAACTATTGCGGAGGATGACGCAAAGTGGGCGTTAGAAGCTTTAATTAATACCGAAGAAGATTTATTTGAAATAGAGAGGAAATTTAAAAATAATCAAGATGCATTAGGACAAGTAAGAACTTTAAAGAAAAAAGTAAAAGAAACTATATCCTCAAAGGAGACAAGCCTCGATGATATTGCTTTAAATACATCTAATTCAAACAAAGTTCAAATTTCCGTCCCATCAAATCTCAATTATCTTTTAAAGGTTTGGGCAGCTGCAGAAGGCCGAGATCTATCAAGTGTTGCATTTCAGTGTTTAGAAACTGGTCTTAGAGAAATGAAGAGCAAAGGTTCAATTCCATCAATAGCAATAAATCGATATGATTCTGCTTGTCAGAAAAGAATTGCTTTAGCAGAAGTGAATAATTTATTAGAAAAATATGAAATTTCTCAAGCCGAATAAAAATAAAATGTTATTTAAAAAAGATATTAATAAAGAATATCGAAAATTGATTTCATCATCTTTAAATCTAGCTCCTCAAAAATCTAAATTTGGAATAGTTTATACTCTTTATTCTGATAGGTTTAATTCAATAGAAGTAGGCTTTGCTGAAAATGATAAAATCCTGAAAAATAAGATTTTGCAAAGCAATTCAATTTTATTAGATAAAAAGAAAGGTAAAGAACAAGAACTTAATTTATTAATAAAAACTTTAAATGAATTGGATATAAATTTAGCTAGTAGATTAAATTTCAGATATTCAAATATCTTAATAAGACATTTATCTACTTTGGGTTGGCCAGTGGGGCGATCACTTTATAAACAGAGAAAAATCAAAAAAGAACTTTCATTAGCTTAAATTTAAATATAATCGCATTCTAATGTTTCCCTAGTTTCTCTATTAGTAAAAGGATTAGTTCCAGTGGCTTCTTTACAAAATTCCCTCACAACATCCCTTGGCAAGTAGACATTTGTGAAATCTGCGCCTTGAATTTTTACATTTTCAAATTGTGTACTATAAGCAAAAGAATCCTCTAAATTAGTATTTGTTAAATCAGTTCCATCTAGTACGGCTGAGTCTAGAGTAACTTCTCTTAAATTAGAATTACTTAAATTAGTATCCTTTAATTTTGCTCCATATAAGCTTGCATTTTGAAGATCACAATCTGACAAATTTGCATCCTGTAAATCCGTCAAATAGAAAGTTGCACCTTGTAAATCAGATCCCGAAAAATCAGTTCCTAATAATGATTGTTTGCCATAATCTAAGGCTGCAAAACAACTCGATGGAAAGATTAAAGTAATCGAACAAATAATCAATATTATAAATCTCATTTAAATCTAAAGATGTTTAGATAAATTCTAACTTCTTAAGTTGAAAACAAGAAATATATTTCTAACTGAATGCTATATTTGTTGAAATGAAAAATATAAAAGTCGATTTTGGATATAAATCCTTTTGATGCAATCATAGTAGGTTCAGGCGCAACAGGAGGAGTAGCTGCACTTACTTTGGCCGAACAAGGAATTAGAGTTTTAGTAATAGAAGCAGGACCTCAAATTAAAAGAAATGAGGCTAGTAGTAATGAGCCGAAAGATACCTTAAACAGATTATCGGGAATAATCTCAAAGAAACATGCTAATCAAAGTCAACATCCTGGTTATTGGAAAAATAACCCTAATTTATATTCAAATGAATTAAATCATCCTTATAGCCAATCAAAAGAGAAGCCATTCCTTTGGACTCAAGGAAAGCAATATGGAGGTAGATCATTAACTTGGGGAGGTATTACCTTGAGATTTTCTCCAGATGATTTTCATCCATCAAAAAAAGATGGGTACGGACCAGATTGGCCTATAACCTACGATGAATTATCACCTCATTATGATTTTATTGAGAAATTTTGTGGAATTTATGGACAAAAAGATAACATTGAAGAGGTTCCAAACGGGAAATATATAGGTGAAATACCTCTCACAAGTACTGAAAGTATTTTTGGTAATCAAGTTAAATCAAAATTAAACTACCCATTTATTCAATCTAGAGGATTTGACCGTAACTCCTCAGTTAAAGAAGACCAATGGCCGAGATCTTCAAGTGTCGGGACCACCCTTAAAAAAGCCATAAGCACAGGAAATGTTCAAATACTTTCTAATCACCTCGTAGAATCATTCGAAACAGACAAAGTAAATGAGCTAGCTTCAAAAATAATCATTGTAAATCTAGAAAATGGTCAAAGAATATCATTAAATTGCGATTTAATTATTCTATGTGCATCCACAATATCAACACTTAGAATTCTACTTAACTCAGAATCCAAATCAAATTCTTCAGGTTTTGAAGATACCTCCGGTAAGTTAGGAAAATTTTTGATGGATCATATTTCTATCTGTAGGTTTTTTTCAATTCCTAATACAATTCAGACAAAAAATGAATTTAATTCTAATTCTTATCCTGACCTCTCGGGCGCAGGGAGTTTTTTCATACCCTTCGGGTCAAACTTACCTAAACCTGAAAGTATTAACTTTTTAAGAGGTTATGGAATTTGGGGAGCAATTGATAGGCTTGGAATCCCTA
Source organism: Prochlorococcus sp. AG-469-F22 (assembly GCA_003211655.1). Taxonomy (GTDB): domain Bacteria; phylum Cyanobacteriota; class Cyanobacteriia; order PCC-6307; family Cyanobiaceae; genus Prochlorococcus_A. The sequence goes on from QCSC01000002.1 coordinate 29,546, forward strand.
AATTTTTACAAAAAGAATTAAATTCTTCTACAGGTTTTCTAATCGCCCATGGTGAGGTCTTACCAAGAAAAGAAAATTCAGTAACTCTCTCTAAGAGAACAGATAGCTGGGGGATTCCAATCCCTCATATTGAATTCAAATGGAGTGAAAACGAATTAAATATGGCTAAACATATGGAAAGTACGATAAGAGATTCAATAAAAGCGGCAGATGGAAAAATCAGAAGAATAGATGAGCTCATAAATATCCCATATGTAGGATTATTTACAGAAAAATCAATTGCACTTTCAGGAAATCCACCACCACCGGGATATTATATTCATGAAGTAGGGGGAGCAGCGATGGGATTTAGTGAGGAAGAAAGTGTCGTCAATAAATCAAATCAACTATGGAGATGCAAAAATGTCCTTGTAATAGATGGTGCATGTTGGCCGACTTCTTCATGGCAAAGTCCCACCCTGACGATGATGGCCATAAGCAGAAGAGCTTGTTTAAATATTAAAAAGACTTAGAAGGTGTAAAAAGTTGATTAATATAAATCTCTGAAACTGAACTATCAGTGCATCCATTTTGGACAAGAAAAGTAGCTAAAGCTGAGTTTATAAGTTTGTATTGATCCCAAGTAGGATTATGTAAAACAAAATCTTTCATAGTTTCATAAAGATTTTCTGAAAGCTCAGTTTCTAAAGAAACTTTTGATGATAAAGAATTATCAAATTTAACTTCAATTTTACTCTCTTGATCTATTTGATTCATAATTACAAACCTCGTGTTTACATATAATTGTCTATTTTTTTTAAAAAGTCAAAAATATATTTTTATCACTTCTAAGCCATTATCAAATGAGACTCATGTTATAGAGATGATTTAACGAAAATGGGTTTTAAAAGGGTTAAATTGAAAAATGCTTTAAGAAAAGTCAATAATAATGTTGAAGTGCTGTTATTTTCGAAATAAGGCTTTATACCTAATTCCATGTGGATATGGACGTGGAAAACTTATTATTAACTGTGGAAAATATAGCCTAAAATATATTTTCAAACATCTATTAGGAATACTAATATATGATTAGTCTATTGAGACCAAGCTAAGAAAGAGACGGTTGATTCAGTCTTTTTCAACTGAATTTCTTAAGATTTGATCATCACTAAGCAAGCGAAGCGTAACAGGACCCAAGGGATGTTCTGAATTTGGGTAAACACTATGATGATGATTATCTTCATGTTTATGATGATGTTCATCGTTATTTTTTTCTACTAAAAGCACTGGCTGATTATCAACATCAGTCAAGTTTTGGCTATTCGTTTCGCATGCCCCATTACATTCAGAATCACACAAATCACAACTGAGTCCTATGCCCTCAACATGATCATGATGACTTTCTTGTACTAATCCAACTTCTTTTTCAAAACCAAATAAGTTCGATCTATATTTGCACAGGGAACAATTCATAAAATTGTTGCTCTCATCATTAAAAATTTCTTCAATCCTTTCTACAAATGTTTGAACAACATATTTATGAGAGGAAAGGTATTTTGCCTCATGGAATTCAACATGTGGATTATCAAGTGCTACTAAATCGCTTTGCCTTTTTATTCTTGTTACCAGGACACCTGAAAAAAGAAAGTAAGGAAAAATAATTATGTTTTTATAACCAAGTCTTACAACATTTCGCAACCCAGGTTCAACTAATGGAAATGTTACTCCAGAGAATACAGTTTCTCCCCATCCCAAACCAACACCCTCAACAACCATTCTTGTAATTTTAGATACGTTAGAATTCGCATCAGGATCAGAAGAGCCTCTTCCAACTAATACTAATAATGTTTGTTCAGGAATTAGAGAATTATTTTTTTGGAATACTTCTTTAACTCTCTCGCAGGCTGCACTAATCATTAAATTATTAATTCCTAATTCTCTTCCATAAATTATTTCTATATCTGTTTTCTTCGCATAATTCATAAGCAAACTTGGTATATCATTTTTCACGTGCCCAGCAGCAAAAAGCATAGCCGGTATAGCTATTACTTTTTTTATAGAACTATTTCTTAGTTTATCCAAAGCATCAGTAAGAGAAGGTTTTGCAAATTCCAGAAAACCAAACTCAACTAATATCGATGGATATTTTTTTTGTATAAGCCTAGTTAATTCTTGAAATTCTGTAATAGCTAATTTATTTCTACTCCCATGACCACAAATGAGTATGCCAATTTGCTTATTTAAGTTCGAATCAAAAGTATCCAATTGTAAGCAATAACTAATATCATAATAGTAAAGAAGAATATTCAGTAGTGAACAAAAATAATAATTTACTTGAAGTCCCAAATATTAATTCCAGTGATGCACAAGTTAAAAACCTAATTTATAGAATAGACGATGATTTATTTAATAGCCATTACAAATCATCCCCAAAATCAGAATATCTTTGTGTTTGCAGCGGGGGTACTACATCAAGCTGCGCTAGAAATGGTTTAATTACACTTGATTTAAGAAAAGAATATAACCAAATTCATCTTGAGAAAGAAAAGAATCTAATAAAAATTGGAGGTGGGGTGATTATGAAGGATCTTATGAATTATTTAGAAAAACATAATAAGACCTTCCCTACAGGCCTATCAAAACTTCCCGGAGCAGGTTACATATTAACCGGAGGAATAAGTCCGATGAGTCGAAGATATGGATTAGCTATTGATAATATTGATTCTATAAAAGGATACTTAGGGAATGGAAATTTTATATCATTAGAACAAAACAGTCTGGATTCCGCCCAAAAACTATTATGGGAAGGACTTAAAGGTGCTGCTCCTTTTCTAGCAATAATTACTGAAATTGGTCTTAAAACATTCCAATCTCACCCTATCCAAATTATTGAAGGATTCGTAGATGATAATGAACTCTCAAAGATTATTAATTTGGCTGAGGGATTCCCAGAGAATTTAAGCCTACAATGGATTTATGCTGAAGATATATATATTTATATCTTCGCGGAGATAAAAAATGATTCAGATAACAAAATTACCAAAAACTATTTAAAAAAACTTGAAAAATTTAATTCTCTTAAAATAAAAAGTTATGAAAACTATAATCAGATAAACTTTTTTCCAAAAGAATTAGATCTATTTGAATTAAATAAGAATAACTATTCAGAAGTAATAAGCCTTCTTGGAGGAGATTTAAAAGATAATGTTCAAATTTTTGTTAAATGTATGAATGAAATAATTAGGGATAAACCAAATAAATCTTGTTATGTCGCCTCACAACAGCTTGGAGGAAAGACAAAAGAATTAGAGCATAAATCAAGTTTCTTTATTCATCGGGCAAGCACTTGGAAACCTTGGATCTATGCCGCATGGAAAAAAGATGATCTTAAAGAAAAGGAAATTGTTTTGAAGTGGATGAATGAATCGTGGAAGAAACTAAAAATATTTTTTCCAAAAATACATCTTGCTCAGATTCATAATCATTTAAATTCTCACGAAGAAGAAGTCTATTTATCTTTTGGAGAAAGACTTAGTGAATTAAAAACTTTAAAGAATATTTGTGATCCAGAAAGTATTTTGCCTCCTCTATAAGGTAACTTTTTAAGTATAAGAAGAAATTAAAATGTCAAATTTCCACAAATATTTATCTAAAAATTGGTTAGATGATCCAAAATCTAATATTCTTTCGGGATTAGTAGTAGCTTTTGCAATGATTCCTGAAGCGATTGCTTTTTCAGGAATTGCTGGGGTTGATCCTAAAGTTGGACTTTATGGCGCATTCTGCTTATCTATAACAATTGCGATTCTTGGTGGCAGAAGGGGTATGATTACTTCCGCAACAGGATCAACAGCTCTTTTAATGACTGGGGTTGTTGCTATTGGAGAAGCTCAGGCCCCTGGAACAAATCTTGGTCTTTCCTATTTAATAGCAGCAGGATTATTAACAGGTCTTTTTCAAATACTCTGGGGATATCTAAGGCTGGCTTATCAAATGAGGTTTGTACCGACAGGTGTATTAAGCGGATTTGTAAATGCTCTTGCATTATTAATATTTCAAGCTCAATTCCTTCAACTAGGAATTGGCATTAATGAAGGGAAACTATTAGAAAACGGACTTTCAAAATATCCAACAAATAGTCAAATACCTACCGTTTGGATTCTTGTAATTTTAGGATTAATTGTTATTTACGGATTTCCCAAAATAACAAAAATAATTCCTTCTCAATTAGTAGCAATTGTTTTACTTACTTTAATAAGTGTATTTTTTAAATTAGGTATCCCTACTGTTAGTGATTTAGGAACATTACCGAATGGATTCCCTAGTCTCTCCTTGCCATTTGGTGAATTAGCTAATGGGAAAGTACCATTCAACCTTTCAACTTTAGGTGTAATATTGCCAACATCTTTGGCAATATCCCTCGTTGGTTTAATGGAAACATTCTTAACTCAAGATATATTAGATGATGCCACAGACACAAGTTCCAACAAAAACAAAGAAGCAAGGGGACAAGGTATAGCTAATATAATATCCTCTTTATTTGGAGGCATGGCAGGTTGTGCGCTAGTAGGGCAATCAGTTATGAATAATGAAAATGGAGGTAAATCTAGATTATCAACTTTAATTTCAGGATTATCCTTACTATTAATGATCATCCTTTTAAAACCATGGATAGGGGCTATACCCATGGCCGCTTTAGTAGCAATAATGATCACAATTGCAATAAGCACTGCTGATCTAACTGGTTTGAAGAATATTAGAAAGATACCAAAAAGTGACACTGCAGTAATGCTTATGACATTTGCGGTTACGATGCTTACAAAACCACATAATCTTGCCCTAGGTGTTATTGCAGGAGTTGGTTTAGCTGCAATACTTTTTAGCAGAAAAGTTGCAAAAGTAATCACGGTTTCAAGAGTTAAAGGTAAAAACCAAATAACTTACAAAGTTGAAGGTCAGTTATTTTTTGTAAGTAAAATATATTTTTTACAAGGATTCGATATTTATGAGCATCCAAAAGATATTTTAATTGACATGTCTTTAGCTCATATTTGGGACCAGAGCGGGGTTGTTGCTTTAGATCAAATTATTAGAAAATTCAAAAATAGCGGTTCAAAAGTTGAAATTATTGGTTTAAATAAAGAAAGCTTGAACTTATTTGAAAGACTAGGAGGTCTTGAAACCTCTCACTAATTAAATTTAACTTAGACTAACTTGCTGATAACAAAACCATAGCCATTGCTGGAAAAGGAGATTCCGATGAGATCTCCAAGATGTATTTGAACAATTAATATCAAAATTCTCAGGAGGAGGTACATCTCCCTTTTCTTTATCTCTATTAATTTCGCTAATTATTCTATGAACTGTATATTCAGGATGACCTAAGTGCATTAGTTGTTTTTGATCTTTAGTTTCAAATATTGTGTAACCAACATCCTTGCCATATGCAAGCAAATTCAATTTCCCTTCTTTTTGAGCTTCTTCCATTTCAAGATCTGGCAACCCTGCAAATCTACTTTGAGGACAGATAAATTCATCATCTTGCGTACCCATTAAAGGATGACCAGGGGAAAGACTCTTTAATGGGAATACCCCGAATAATTTCTTATCAAATACTGTTTTATTAACACCAGCCAAATAAGCAAGTGCAAATCCTGCCCAACACAACCCAAGAGTGCTTGCACATAAATTTCTTGCTTCATTAGTTATAGTTACGAATTCATTCCAATATTTAACTTCTTCAAAAGCTAAATGCTCAACAGGTGCTCCTGTAATAATTACTCCATCTAAAGGTTCTGGATCATTTGCGTCCTCCCACGTTGTATAAAGATTATTTAAATGGTTAAGATCCCATGTTTTATATGAGTGAGTTTTTAATTTTATCCAAACTGGCTCAATTTGAAGAGGAGATAAACCAAGAGGATGTAATAAATTGAATTCGTATTGCTTACCAAGAGGCATGATATTTAAAATACCAATCCTTAATGGACGTATATCTTGTCTTTCAGCCAAATCCGGTTCAATCCAAGAAATATGATTTTTCTCAACGTCACTAATCTTGTGATAATTGCTAGGTATTATTAAAGCCAAAGAATCTCCATTATTTAAGTAATTTTTGAAAGTGCCTGCTCAAAATCTACTTTTATATCATCAATATGCTCTATACCAACAGATACTCTTACCATTGTTGGAGTAACGCCTGCTGATAATTGTTCTTCCTCTGATAATTGCTGGTGTGTTGTGGATGCAGGATGAATAACTAAAGTTTTGGAATCTCCCACATTAGCAAGATGACTAGCTAATTCCAAAGAATCAATAAATTTAACAGCGTTTTCATATCCGCCATTTAAAGCGAACATAAGCATACATCCCATGCCTCTGCCTGTAGTATATTTTTTAGCTCTTGAGTAATAAGGATCAGATTCCAAACCAGGGAAATTAACACTTGTAACTTGAGGATTTGAATCTAACCATTTTGCTAACTCAAGAGCGTTAGAAGTTTGTCTTTCTATTCTCAAACTTAAGGTTTCTAAACCTTGTAATAATAAGAAAGAATTAAACGGACTTTGAGCTGGGCCCCAATCTCTAAGACACTCCAACCTAGCTCTTAAGGCAAAGGCTATATTCCTATTATCAGGGACACCTAAAGATTTACATATATCACTCCCAAATCCAAACGCATCCCAATGTACTAGGCCGTGATAAGCAGCACTTGGTTTACTCATAAGTGGGAATTTTCCATTTCCCCAATCAAAAGTTCCCGCATCAACAATTACACCACCAATACTAGTTCCATGTCCTCCTATCCATTTAGTTGCGCTTTCTACAACAATATCGGCACCAAAATCAATTGGTTTAATTAGAGCTCCTCCCGCCCCAAGAGTATTATCAACAATTAAAGGAATTCCATTTTCCTTAGCTAAATTAGAAAGACCATCAAAATCTGGGATGTTGAATCTAGGATTTCCCATTGATTCAACATAGATTGCTTTAGTTTTATCATCTATTTTGTCTTTAAAACTATCAACACTATCTCCTTCAGCAAATTTAACTTCTATTCCCAATCTAGGAAATTGAACTTTAAATTGATTATAAGTTCCTCCATATAAAAAGGATGTAGAGACAAAATTGTCTCCTGCTTTCATACAATTTACTATTGCCAGAAATTGAGCAGCTTGACCTGATGAAGTTGCTAATGCAGCCATACCGCCTTCTAAAGCTGCCATCCTCTTTTCGAAGACATCTGTAGTGGGGTTCATGAGTCTTGTATAGATATTTCCAAATTCTTTTAATCCAAAAAGATTTGCTCCATGCTCAGCGTTATCAAAAACATAAGAACTTGTCTGATAAATAGGTACAGCTCTAGAGTTAGTAGTTGGATCAGGCTCTTGTCCCGCATGTAACTGAAGAGTCTCGAACTTTTGGTTACTCAAAATTTTTAAATAATTCCTATTATCTATTTAACTTAAAAACTTCCAAAAAATAAATATAAAGAAGATAAATCTTTATAAATCCTCTTTTAATGATGGATAATTTCCCCTCATAAATGATTTTAAATCTTCATTTATTTCAGATCTCAAATCTTCTGCATTATTACTGTCCACAATAGGAAAAGTTTTGTTTGCCTCAGGATTTTTTTCAATAATAGATTTCCAGCTTTTACTCACATCTTTTTTAGATTTATTAAATACATTAATGAAATCAAAAGGCTCATTGTTATTTTTAGCATCGTATTCTTCAAAAGCTTTTTCAATAATTTGTTTTCTATGAACAAACAAATTTTTAGCCTTCAAAGTATCTGGTAATCCCATTACTGGTTGTAGCTCCTTAAGAAGTTTCAACTCCTCTTCAATCAAAAGAGTCCAAACACTTACTTGTTTTTGGGGTACGTTAGATTCACTAAAAATTTTAATTTCTTCAAGATAGAAATTCAACCATAAATAATAAGATTTCTCTTCAATAGATTTTTTAACAGATGCTTTTTTATTTTGTATTTTAGGAAGTAACTTTTCTGCTTTTTTCAAAAATTGTCTGTCTTCTCTTTCTAGATTTATCAATCCCCATCTTTGACTATAGTCCCATAAGTCTTCATACCTTGATAAATCTTCTTGGTTCCATCCAAGAGCTTTGAGTTCATGAGAGCGATGTGATAATTCTTTATTCAAAAAAAACCTACTTTAACTTAATAAGTCTAACTCTGAAATTAGGATAAGTAAATAATTGAAAAGAGCAACTCAATTGATTTAGATAAATTTAGTAAATATTTTACTAATTAGTAAAGTATTTATTTATTATATTTATTGCTTTAACGTAGTTTGGATTTTTTTTTGAAGATAATTTTTCATATAATTTTTCATCAAAATCACTTTTATTATTATTTGAAATTAATTTCTCATAAAATAATTTTTTATTATCAAAAATATCTATTCCTTGCAGTTTATAATTTAGTTCTAAACATAAATTAGGCTTTACAGATTCCTGACAAAAATTAGTTATTGCATCTGAATTAATTAATACTTCATAAATATCTTTTTTTTCTTCAGCTTTTGCATTAAAGCACAAATAAATCAGATTAATCATCGAGCAATTGTTATTTTTAATATTAAATTCCCTGTAAATTTTGGGCCAATATATTAGCGATTTCAAACCCTCAAGGCCTCCTTGACCTAAACTAAATTTTTCACACCAATTAATAAATTCACCGACATCATTAGGACATCTATTAAGTCTTAAAAGCATATCTGATAAAACTTGTCCTGCCTGAAAATTCCTTGTTGGATTTCCCTCTATTGGCAAAGACATGCTCCCTAAAACATCAGCTTTAAGAGCATTTAGTTGAGAAAAAGTATAATCAGCTGATTCAACATATTTGTTCCAAAGATTTTCTTTAGCGATAATAATATCTTCACCATATCCAAGTTCTTTTAAGGAAAAATTTACGTTTTGAAATTTATTTTCTTTTCTAACTTTCAAAGAAACAGTAGCTGCTTGATCCAAGCACTGAGTTAATAAAACAGTATTGATTGTTGGCAACATTCCAGGCTTTTCTGAATGAAAGTTAGTAACAAACCCTGCGAATATAGAAGAAATATTTTTTATGGACTTAATGTACTGGGATTCAATATTATGAACTCCTGGTGATACTTGAATACTTGGAGATAATTGATTTAAAATTCTTGCACCAATTAGAGCTGTTAATGAGTCAGGATGACAAAAATTAGCGGTAAAACTATCTTTAGGGTTTCGTAATGCACCATGACGATGAAAGCCTGTAAAGAAAGCTATTTCAGGATATTGATCACATAAAATATATGGTTTTTCATCTTCATCATCAAAACAAAAAGAGCCCACAAGACATGCAAGAACTACATTTTCACGATTTAAAGATTTTCTTAATTCTATGGCATAACGAATATCATTTATTATGTGATTACTATTTGAAGAGAGAATAACGATCTTACATTTTAGAAGAAGATCTTCGAGTGTATTAGTCTTACTTTTACCCTCAAAAAAGTAATTTCCCATACCTTCAACTTTTTCTATTATTTTTTGTTCCATATTGGATAGAACATCTTTAGAAAAAGCACCTAATAAATCTCTTCCAGGTCTGGGAGCTAAAAGAATATTATTTGACTCAGAATGCATCGCACAGTTATATGCTAATGATGCTGGATATAATCCAACACTATAGAATCCTACTTTGGAGCCTTCAATGTCTTCTAACAGTGAATAAAAAGATTCTTCGTTATTTAACTGCCTAAAAAAACTATTATTCATTTTGTTCTTTTTATCCATAAATTATCTTAAGATTTTATATAAATAGCATTTTTATACATTAAACCAATTTATTGCCATCGCAAATCGTTTTAATATAAATATTGAATTTTATATTTTCAAGTTCAAGCTTTATTATGGATTTAAAAGATAGTGAATTTTCATAATATAAAATGAAAAACATTAATTTAGATTTTGAAGAAATAATAATTAATTCTAAAAATATCTTATTTATTCAAGATATAGATGGAGTATGTATTCCATTGGTAAAAGACCCAATGACTAGAAAACTGGAATCAAAATTCATATTTGCAGTAAAAAATTTAGAAAAAGAATTTTATGTTTTAACTTGCGGAGAACATGAAGGTCCAAGAGGAGTTAACAGAATAGTTGAAAGGAGCCTAAGAAGTATTTATCAGCCAAAAGAAAAAGGTCTTTATTTAAGAGGTCTAGCTGCATGCGGGGTCGAATATCAAGATAATAACGGGAATATAAGTTTTGAGGGAGTATCAAAAGAAGAGGTCGATTTCTTAGCCAAAGTTCCTGACTTAATGAGGCCTAGCTTTGAACAAATAGTAAAGAAAATTTTTCCTAATCTCGGTCAAGAAGAAATAAATTCTCATGCTTCAAAATCGATATGTAAAACAAGGTTCTCTCCAACAATAAATTTTAATAGCCTTTTCGATTTAGTAAAAGATGATTCTAAAAAAAGAAAAATTATTCAAAAAAGCTTTGAAGATATGATGAATGAAATTATTTATAAAGCCGAAGCTCAAGGACTTAAAAACTCATTTTTTCTTCACATATCTCCAAATCTAGGGAGCAAAGATGGCAATGAAATAATAAAACTTTCTAGTAATAATGATATTGGATCAACGGACATACAGTTACTTATTAAAGGCGCAGTAAAAGACTCCGGGGTCCTCTTTTTGTTAAATAAATTTATTTATGATACTACTGGTAAAGCTCCATTTGGTAGAAACTTTAATTTTAGAGACTCTCCTAAATCATTAAAAGAAAAAGTAAATTTCTGCAAAAAATATATTAAATCAGAAGATATGCCAACAATTATTGGGATTGGTGACACAGTTACATCCCAAAAAAATCCAAATAATAGTTATTCAAGAGGAGGAAGTGATCGATCTTTCTTAGAATTTATACAATTACTAGGAAACGAATTTGAGAGTAATAATAAAATAATTTTCGTTGATAGTAGTTCAGGAGAAGTTTATAGACCTTCTACAAAAATATCTGGTTTAGAAGGAATAAGTGATGATGATGACAACTTAAAGTTCGATATAATTTTTCAGAATGGTCCTAAAGAATATTTAAATTGGTTTATTACATTTGCAAAAAATAGATCAAAATTAAAAACCTAATATTTAATTAATATTTAATTAATATTTAATTATACTGAAATTAAAAACTTCCCACTTCATGATAGATAGTTTTCCTTTAATAAAGAAAGAACATATTGAAACGCTCCAGATAAATATCGGCCTTAAATGTAATCAGGCTTGTAAACATTGCCATGTAAATTCAAGCCCATTACGTAGCGAAAAGATGTCTTATGAAATAATTTCACTCATTCCAAAAGTAATAGAAAAATATAAAATTAAAACTTTAGATATTACAGGGGGGGCACCAGAAATGCATCCTGAATTTAGAAATTTAATTACTACTTTAAGTGATAAAAATATTGATATTATTGATAGATGTAATTTAACAATTTTCTTTGAAGATGGATTCGAAGACTTACCCCAGTTTCTTGCTAAGAATAAGGTAATAGTAACAGCATCACTCCCATGCTATGAAAAGGATAATGTAGAATTTCAAAGGGGTTATGGAGTCTTTGATAAAAGTATTAATGCTTTAAAAATACTTAATAATTTAGGATATGGGAAACAAAAAGATGGACTTCAATTAAATCTGGTTTATAATCCCGTAAAGCCTATTCTTCCTCCATCACAAGAAATCCTAGAAGAAGATTATAAAAGAATACTTTTTGAAAAGTACAATATCTCATTTAATAATCTTTATACAATAACCAATATGCCAATTAATAGATACGCAGACTCTCTTAATAGAGAAAACAAACTTAATTCATATTATAAATTACTTAAAGAAAATTTTAATAAAAATAATTTAAAAAACCTTATGTGTAAAAAAACGCTAAGTGTTAATTGGCAAGGTCAAATATATGATTGTGACTTTAATCAGCAAATAAATTTTAAGGGAAATAAAGGACCAAAGACACTTTCTGATTTAATGAATAAATCATTTAAATTTGATTACGGAGTAGCAGTTAAGGAACATTGCTTTGCATGTACCGCTGGTGCAGGATCAAGCTGTGGAGGAACTTTAACCTAGTTTCTGCTAATACAATTAGGACATATAGCTCTAACATTCAAAGAAGATTCAATAAGTTTAAAACCATAAACTTTAGCGGCGACTTTACCGGCCATCAATACTTCATCACTTTCAAATTCTTCAGTTCTTCCACATCTAATACAAATCAAGTGATGATGATCTGCTGTTTCATTACTTAATAATTCATATCGATGACCGCCTTCACTAAGCTCTAATTCATGTAATAAACCCATCTGAACGAGAAGTCTCAAAGTTCTATATATTGTTGCGAGGGAAACTTTAGAACTAGATTTAATTAATTTTCCATGAACCTCTTCCGCACTTAAATGATTACCTGTTCCGATATTCTCAAATAAATTTAAAACTTTAAGTCTTTGAGGAGTCAATCTCTTCCCATCTTTATGTAAGCCATCTCCTAAAGGAGAAGTGATAACTTGATATTGAGAAGATAAGGACAATTAAAAAGCTATATTTATTCTCAACAATAACTCTTGATGAGATTATATCAACTTTTAACTAATAAATATTTACTAAAGTTCCTCAAAAAGATTACATTAAAAAAATGTATATATTTAAAGTATATCTTTAACTATTGTAGAAAAGAAATTAATGACACATTCTTCTAAAAGCGAATTACCACTCAAAAACGCTTTACTATTAGTAGATATTCAGGAAAAGATTATATCCCCAATTAATAACAAAGATTCAATAATCAAAAATATTCAAAAGCTATTAAGCGCTTACCAAATCCTGGATGAGAACATATTTGTCTCAGAACAAAACCCTCTAAAACTGGGCAAAACAATCCCAAAGTTATTACCCAAAGTAGGTTTTATTAATATTCAAAAAAGGGATTTTAGCTTAGCTACTAGTAAAGTTCTTTTTGAGGAACTTGATGATAAAAAAATTAGTAATTTGATAATTTGCGGATTTGAAACACACATTTGTATCCAACAAAGTGTCCTAGAATTTTTAAAAAAGGGATATGAAGTACTAATAATATCTGACGCTATGGGAAGCAGAAATAATTCAGATCACGAAATAGCACTACAAAGAATGCTTCATAAAGGAGCAATTATTACTACAACTGAATCAATAATTTTCGAAATTTGTAAAACCTCAGATAGAAAAGAATTTAAAGAAATTAGAAATATCATCAAAAGTTAAAGATAATTAAGACTGGTTTATTTTTAGAGATAATTTAAACTTTAAATATTAGTTATTTAAGAATTTATTAGATATGAAATTATTTACGGAAAACTTGTTTTTAGCAATTTCTATATTTCTTATTGGAATAATATTATCAATTATAATATCTAAAATTTCCAAGATTATTTTTAAAAGGATTTCTAAAAGAACAAAAACAAATTTTGATGATTTTATTTTTGAAACACTTACTGGAGTTATAAGACCAATAGGTTTTCTTCTCTCAGCCTATTTCGCAATTGATTATTTTTTTACTGATGAAATAACTTTTATATCTGTAGTATTAAATATTCAAAAATTACTTATATTAATAATTATTATTAAAGCTCTAAATAAATTATTGATAAGATCTCTTACAGAATCAACAGCAAAAATTGATGACTCCTCAATTAGTTCAATGATCTCATCATTAACGCCTTTAATTAAGGCTTTTACTTGGACCATAGGATCAATATTTTTCTTACAAAATATAGGAGTACAAATGACCGCAATTTGGGCTTTGCTAAGTGCAGGTGGAATAGGAGCTGGTTTAGCATTAAAAGATCCAGTACAAGAATTTTTTGAATACATTACAATTTTGCTAGATAAACCTTTTCAGAAAGGGGAATTTATAAAGTCTGATAGCGTATTAGGAATGGTAGAAAGAGTAGGGGTAAGATCTTCAAGAATAAGAAGTATTAACGGAGAAGTAATAGTTATGAGTAACAGTGCTTTAACTAATGGGATCATTTCAAATTATGCTCAGATGAAGAAAAGGAGACTAGTGCATAAATTAGGAGTGGTTTATGAAACTTCTCCATCCCTGATGAAAATGATTCCAAAAATAATAGAAAAAATAATTGAAGAAACTAAAGATGCTTCTTTTGATAGATGTCATTTTACAGATTTTGGAGACTTCAGTCTTAATTTTGAACTAGTTTATTACATCCCAACCAATAATTATTTAGCTGCTATGGAAGCACAACAAAGTATCAACTTAAGGATTATTGAAGAATTTTCTGTAAATAAAATAGAATTTGCATTCCCAACTCAAACATTAAATATTGAGAGAAACGAATCCAAATGATCGGCATAATTCCTCGCTAAAACTCCAAAGTTTTAAAGCAATTTCTTTTTGACTAGCTTCCTCACTTACATCACTCTTAAGTAATTTATGTTTTTTATAAAAGACAAGCTTATTGCTTAAATGTAAGTACTTAATATTATTGAAATCAGTATCAAAAACAATATCAGAAAGCAACTTCCCTGCATTTTCTACATTTTCAGAAATACCTAAAATATTTTTTGCAAAAATTGAAAAAACAATATATCCAAAGAAATTAAATTTTATACTATATCTGAAAAAGCCAAAATCTTCATTAGGAATTACAAGACCAGGAGCCCAAGAAATAACAGAAATTTTACTAGATTTAATTTGTAACCTTTTTGAAAGTTCCTTAGCAAATAAAATATTACATAATTTACTATTTTTATAAGCCTTGTCAGAATTAAAATTTGTATATTTTCCTGAAATTTCGTCTTTAAAGTTTAGTAAATTATTTAAACCCTCATGCCATTTTATTAGAGACTTATTACATTCATTTAACCAGTAAGTATGTAATTTCTTCTTGTCAAATAATCCATAATCTAAAGAATGCTCAGTTGCTTTATTCTCATAGTGATGTTCTTCAAGAGAACCATGCCCAAAAAAACTAACGGTATTTTTCCACCTATATTCAAGTAAATCCTGAAGACCAAGTTGATCTACTTCCTTTCCCCAAATCCCATAAGTGTTTGGCCAAGGCTCGTCAGGACCATTAGGGGAAAGAACCTCTACCTCTAATTTTTCTTTC
>QCSC01000003.1 GCA_003211655.1 Prochlorococcus sp. AG-469-F22
AATGTTGTTTTTTCGCATGCTCTAGATATCCCAGTAACTAATTTATCTTTATTAAATAATTCTCTGCTCCCATCCTTTTTAATAACAGAAGTTGGCATTGTTTCAACTCTTTCATATGTGGTAAATCTAAAGCTGCAATTTAAACACTCTCTTCTTCTTCTGACACTTTTTCCAGTATCAGCAGATCTTGATTCTAAAACTCTGCTATCTGTATTTTGGCAGGTTGGGCACTGCATATAGTGAATTAATACTATCTTCAACCCTAATAGTAGATTAATATCACGATTATGAAAAGTGCCAAAAAAAAAACCCCCTATTTATAAGGGGTTTTTTTACTTTATTTTCTGTCAAATTTAGGTGGATCTCTAAAAGCGACTGCAAAAAATAGAGTAACAACTGCGAGAGTTAAGATAAGAACGTAAGCAAAAGCTTCCATGAGAAAAAAATAATAAAGTTTAAATTAAACCCTTCCTGGGATTCGTCTAGTGGTTTCGTCTCCAAGTTTCTTAAAGAGACCAAATTCAACTTGATCACCTATCTCAGAGTCAATACCAGCAAAGCGGTCTTTGTAAAGTGTTCTTGAAGCATGCCACCAATGACCAAATAAGAATAATAATCCGAAACATAAATGTGCATAAGTAAACCAAGCTCTTGGGGAACTTCGGAATACACCATCAGATTTATAAGTTTCTCTATCAAACTTGAATGCTTCACCAAGTTGTGCTTTCCTAGCTAATCGTTTAACTACAGCAGGGTCTGTGAAAGTTTGAC
Source organism: Prochlorococcus sp. AG-469-F22 (assembly GCA_003211655.1). Classification (GTDB taxonomy): domain Bacteria; phylum Cyanobacteriota; class Cyanobacteriia; order PCC-6307; family Cyanobiaceae; genus Prochlorococcus_A. The sequence continues at coordinate 772 of QCSC01000003.1, forward strand.
CATTAAGATCACCCCCATAAATAGTCGCTGTGATGCCAGTTTGTTCAAATGAATACTTTGCTTCAGCTCTTCTAAATGGGATGTCAGCTCTAACATTACCTTGCTTATCTTCCAAAATAACTGGGAAGTTTTCAAAGAAGTTTGGAATTCTTCTAACTTCTAAATCATTGCCCTCTTTATCAGTAAAGGCAATATGCCCTTGCCAACCTGTTGGTAAACCATCTCCATTTACGAGAGCACCAACTCTAAACAATCCTCCTTTCGCGGGGCTGTTCCCTACATAATCGTAGAATGCAAGCTTTTCTGGAATTGAGGCGTATGCTTCTTCCTTAGTTGCTCCATTATCAATAGCTGTTTGAACTCTCCTGTTTATTTCAGTTTTGAAGTAACCAGAATCCCATTGATATCTTGTTGGTCCAAACAATTCAATAGGAGTGGTGGCAGAGCCGTACCACATTGTTCCTGCGACAACAAAAGATACAAAAAGAACTGCTGCAAGAGCACTAGCTAATACTCCTTCCAAACTTCCAAGCTTAAGGGCTCTATAAAGCCTTTCTCCAGGTCTATTTGTGATGTGAAATATTCCACCAATAATACCCAAAAGGCCAGCTGCAATATGATTTGCAACTATTCCACCAGGATTAAAGGGATTAAATCCATCTGCTCCCCAAGATGGTGCTACCTGTTCGACATGACCAGTTAAACCATAGGGATCTGAAATCCAAATGCCGACATTCGCGCAATGAAAAGCTCCAAACCCAAAGCAAGTAATACCTGATAAAAGAAGGTGAATCCCAAATATTCTTGGGAGATCAAGAGCAGGTTCCCCAGTTCTTTCATCTTCCCATAGATCTAAATCCCAATATGTCCAATGCCAGATTGAAGCAAGCATTAAAAGTCCACTAAAAACAATGTGAGCGGCTGCCACACCTTCGAAGCTCCAGAATCCTGGATCAACCCCTGTAGCACCAGTTATATCCCATCCATTCCAACTACTTGTAATCCCTAATCTCGCCATGAATGGCATGACATACATTCCCTGTCTCCACATTGGATTGAGAACAGCGTCTGAAGGATCAAAAATGGCTAATTCATATAAAGCCATAGAACCGGCCCAGCCGGCTAATAATGCAGTATGCATGAGATGCACAGCAAGTAGTCGACCGGGGTCGTTGATAACTACTGTGTGTACTCTATACCAAGGCAATCCCATCGGTTAAATTCTTGTGACAATGCTGAATGAACAGCTAAACATCATGATAGTAAGGGTTTTTTGGGCGTTGAGAGAGTTTTGTAAATAAATTAATTTCCTTAGTAAAACTGGTCAGATAAACTTGTATCACTTTAGTTTGAGGGAATTTTTAGCAAAAATATGTTAATATTTTGGTCACAATTCTCAAAGTAAAGCGCCAAAATAGATGAAATAACAAAAAAAAATGGCAATTATCAGATTCATCCGTGAAGGAATAGATAGCGAATGCAAACCTGGAGAAAATTTGAGAGAGTTAGTAATCAGAGAGAAATTACAACTTTATGGATTAAAGGGTATACTTGGAAACTGCGGTGGTGTTGGGCAATGCAGTACTTGTTTTATTTCTGTTGAAGGAGGAGTGAAAAACTCGCTAAGTCCTGTAACCGTTGTCGAGGAAGAAAAACTCAATAATAGACCTGATAACTGGAGACTTGCCTGTCAAACTCTAATCAATTCATCTGCGGTAATACTTACCAAGCCTCAATCTCCTCCATCAAATTTGAAAGATTTGAAAGAATCTGCTGAAAGCAAAAAATTACCTAGATAAATTGTTTAAGACTGTTAATGAGTTAGTCGACTTTTTGGTTTTTTTCACTTAATTCCTATTTAAATGTCTATAGTCTTATTATTATTAAATTTGTCTTTTTAAATGGAAACAACAAATTTTGGTTTCGTAGCAAGTCTTTTATTTGTAGGGATACCAACTATCTTCCTTATAGGTTTATTTATTTCAACCCAAGATGGAGAAAAATCAAGCTTTTATTCAGATTCTAGCAAAGGTAAACTTGGCCCGAAACGTTAAGTTAATTGTTTAATGTTTCTTATTTCTGCTGAAAAATTTTCATTGTGGAAAAAAAAACAAATATCAAAAGGAGGAGATAACCATTCTCTCAATCTTTTGATTGATTCATTAGGTGGATTATCAAATATAGAATTAAATTTACTTAAAATAAAATCGGAAAAAAATCTAAATTTAAAAGTAAATTTAGATTTGATTGAGTCTTTTTGGGATAAACACCTTTATACCTCTATACCTATACAATATTTAAGTGGAATTTCTTTTTGGAGGAATCTAAAATTAGAAGTTTCAAATAGAGTTCTTATCCCGCGACCAGAGACAGAACTTATTATTGATATTATTTCGGGCATATTCAAAAATAAGGAAGAAAAAATAACCTTTGTAGATCTAGGAACTGGTTCGGGTGCGATTAGCATAGCTTTAGCACTGGAGAATTCAAACTGGAATGGAATTGCAACTGATATAGATAAAAATGCTATTAAAATTGCATCGAGGAATTTTGCAACGTATTCTAATCAATCAAATTTGAAATTTTATAATGGAAATTGGTGGGATCCTCTTAAAAATTTCAAAGGTGAAATTGATTTTGCGGTATCAAATCCTCCATATATTCCCCAAGAAACTTATGAAGTATTACCAAAAGAGGTAAAGAGTTTTGAACCTAAACTTGCTCTTTTGGGAGGAAAAGAAGGCCTAGATCATATAAATGAAATAGTTCAAAATGCGCCCCTTTACTTAAAAGATAAAGGGTGGTTATTGATTGAGAATCATTTTGATCAAGGTGAGAAAGTTAAAAAATTATTTCTTGAAAATAGATTTACTTCTGTAAAAGTTTTAAAAGATTTTTCTGGGATTGGAAGATTTACAATAGGAAGATATAAATAAATTATTAGTTAATAATTTTAATGAATGTCATAGATCAAAAATTAGCTTTGGAAAAACTAAATAGTGGTTTCCCTTTAGTTTTTCAGACAGACACTTTACCTGCAATTGGATGCTTACCAAATTTTTCAGAAATAATTTATGAGATAAAAAAAAGAGATATCAGAAAACCTTTAATTTTAATGGGAGCTGAAAAATTTCAATTTGATGATTATGTTGATGAATCAGCATTAGATGATTACAAATATATTGCATCTTCTTATTGGCCAGGACCCTTAACAATCATTGTTCCGATTTCTGAAAAAAGAAGATCATTTTCAACTAGTAGTAACTATACAATTGGTTTACGAATACCAAATTCAAAAATGGCTAAACTACTCTTAAAGAAAAGTGGTCCATTACTAACCTCAAGTGCAAACATATCAGGTATGCCTACAGCTACTAATGCAAAAGAAATTTCGATTAGTTTGCCGAATGTAAATATTTTAGGCCCCGTTCCCTGGGAAAATTGTAGTGGTAATGCAAGTACAATAATTTCTTGGGCGAATCATGGGAAATGGAAAATAATAAGAGAAGGAGATATCTCAATTAAAGGTATAAATTAATGCTTCTTCTTATTTTTTTTATTTTGTTGACACAAATTTTTTCTTTTTGGATTTTTGAACCTTTAACAGAATTTTTAACTCATCTATTGGAGATAAGATTTTTGCCAACTTTTCTTTTATTCATCTTTATTTTTCTATTTTGGACAAAAAAAGAGGAATCAAATATAGAACTTTGAAAATGCCGGCTAACAGATTTGAACTGATGACCTTCGCTTTACAAAAGCGCTGCTCTACCGCTGAGCTAAGCCGGCATAAATTTTATTTTACATACAGCTAGGTGTTATTTGATAATTTATTAATTTTGATTTTAAAATTTATTTCTTTTTCTGTGTGTCTTCATTTTTTTTAAATTCAATTTCTCCTGAAAGAGTTCTTTTTATAGGAAGATTCGCAACTAACGCTGTCATTCTATCTTCGGTTTCTAGACTTACAGCTACTTCCTCAAAATCAATCTCAACATATTTAGCAACCACATCAAGTATTTCTTTTCTCATCTTATCCAAAAGATCAGTTGTCAATGAACTCATGTCAACTCTGTCATGAGCTAAAACTAATTGCAATCTTTCTCTAGCAGTATTGGCACTAGCCGTTTCTCTGCCTAGCAATTTGTTTATTAGGTCTCTGAGAGTCATCATTTTTAAAAAATCTTTGTTTGCATTAATCTCATGAATTTATCTTTAAGGCTTTTCCCTTCATTTTTTGGATCGATAATTGGAATATCTTTTCCTGTAAGCCTTTGAGATACATTTAAATAGCATTTTTTAGCAGGAGATTTACTATCAGAAAGAGTGAGGGGTTCCCCTCTGTTTGTACTTATTATTACTTGTTCATCCTCTAAAACAATACCCAGCAATGGTAATGAAAGAATACTTTGAACATCCTCTATCGAGAGCATTTCTTGATTGGCCATCATATTAGGGCGAACTCTATTAATTACTAACTGTATTGGCTTTATATCAGAAGTATTTAAAATTCCTATAACTCTATCTGCATCACGAACTGCAGATAATTCTGGGTTTGTAACCACTATGGCTTCTTTGCATGCTGAAAGAGCATTTTTAAAACCATCTTCAACTCCTGCAGGACAATCTACTAAAACGTAATCAAACTTCTCACTAAGTAATTTACTGATTTGTTTCATATCTTCAGGCTTCATCCAGTCAAGCATCCTAGGATCACCAGCTGGTAATAGAGCTAAATTCGGCTCCTTTTTATGTCTAACTAATGCTTGATCAAGACGACAATTCTTGTCTAAAACATCTTGCGCTGTATAGATAATACGATTCTCCAAACCTAATAGAAGATCTAGATTCCTCAATCCAAAATCAGCATCTAACACAGCTGTTTTAGCTCCACTATTTGCTAGGGCAATACCAAGGTTTGCCGTTAGGGTAGTTTTACCAACCCCACCTTTGCCGGAACAGATCAAGATAGTGCGAGTATTTTTCGACACAGAAAATGAATAATTTCACAAATAATAAGCTAGTTTTAAAAAATTAAAATTTTGTAAAAGTTAAGTAATACTTAAATTTATTACTTATAAATAAATTTATTTCAAAATATTTATTTACTACAAGTTTTGATTTAAAAGATAAGGTTTGATAATTATTTTATTGTCTTCCCAAATTGTAATTTCGGGATATTGATCTTTTGGCTTCTCTTTCGGACCTATAGCTACAATTTCGCAGATTCTTAGTTGGAGAGGGTTTAGATAAAGAGAGGCAATAGAAGCATTTTTATTTCCATTTTTTATGGCGAAAGCGATACCTAATAATCTCTCCCATACGTAAACGTTATTATTTGTAGAAATAATAGCTCCCGGATTAACGTCACCCATAATAAAAAGATCACCATTTGAAGATATTCGATCCCCTGATCTAACCTTGCCTTTGTGAAGTATGTCCTTTTTTAGATATGAAGGATCTTGAGGTAATTGATTTTTAAGGTCTTTGATTTTTAAAAACGTTGAGTTGATTTTTAAAGACTTTCCACTTAAGACTGTTTCACTATTATTTGAATAAATATTTGAAAGCTTAATGCAATGTTTTTCAAGAATAAGTTTTAATTTAGCTAATTCGTATGAATTAATTTTTTCATTTTCTGTAATTAGATTTGCTGACGCTGGGCATCTTTAGAAATTAAGTTGTCGCAAAAATTTTGATTAAGCTCAAATTTTTTGAAAGAAAATGATTTTATAAATTCATTAGCAATATCTCTTAAAATTAACTTCATCTATACATTAGCTCTTTCTATTGCAATCAGATCCTCTATCTCTTTTCTAAATTCACCTGGATAAATAATTAGAGAAGTATTCTTTGAAGACATCAATGTATTTATTAATTCTGATTGAGTTTCCAATGAGTTTTGATATGTGCCGTCCCATATTTTTAGAGAATTATCAGACTTAAAACCTTTAAAAGATCTTTCTTTAATTCCGCAAAATATCTCTGAATCATAATTATTTAAGTTACATTTTTTTCTCGCAAAAGCTAAGATTTCTAGTCTTTTTAATTTTGTTAGAAAACTTATATCTGATGCTTTTAGTAAGTTTCTGTCAATAAACATCCTACAAAGAGTCTCTAAAGGTTCAAACGATTCATCTTTCCATTTCATTAAATGGAAATAAAAAACTATATCATCATTCGCAAGGAAGTCCTTAATCTCAAGTTGGTTTGGAAAAAATATCCATCTGCGCATGCTTTCATCTATCCATAAGTTCTTTTTTACGGAATTTTTTTTGATAATTTGAATAATTTTTTCTAATATCCAAGTAGAAATTTCATTAATTCTGTGGTTATAAATAGTTCTGTACATCATGTTCCTTAGAACTAAAAAATGTTCAATAGCTATTACTCCTTTTGGTTTGATTGCGATATTCCCATCAGGAGAAAAAGTAAGAGCTGAAATAATTCTCTCTAAGTCTACTAATCCATATTTTGTTCCAGTGTTGTAACTATCACGAAGCAAATAATCAAGTCGATCACAATCTATTTCACTACTAATTAATGTTTTTAAAGGTCTTGAGAATAGGTTTTTAGTTGTAAATAAGTCTCCAATTTGATTAGGTAATTCGGTTCCGAAATTCTTAAGAATTGAAGAGATAGGTGAATAATTCTTAACTAAATTTTTTGACCATAACTCATGATCATGATCAAAAATAACCTCACTTGTATGACTTAATGGACCATGGCCTAAATCATGTAAAAGAGCAGCACCAAAAAGTATGAATTTATTTTGTTTGAACTCGGGCTTTATTTCTACTAGTTTTTTATAAATCTTTCTTGAGACACAAAATACACCAATTGAGTGTGTGAATCTGCTTGATTCTGCTCCATGAAAAAGAAGAGAGGCCGCACCTAATTGTTTTATCCTTCTCAATCTCTGAAATGCCAAAGTATCAATTAGCTGCATAATCATTAATTCTTCTGGTTTGTCTGAATCAATGATTATCTCTTTATGAATTGGATCATGAAAAATTCTTTTATTGCTCATAATTAAAAAACTATTTAAATGTAAAAAATCTTTTTTTAATTTTCAATGTCTTTGTTTTCTAATCCATTTACTTTTTCTTCGACGTCATTTTCATCAAACAAAGCGTTTAGGTATATCTCTGCATTTTTTACCCATTTATCCTCAGAATTGCCGTATTCCCTAGCCTCTGGGAGGTCTAAAATTTTATCAGGAGTTATGCCCTTACCCTGAATATTATTACCCTGAGGTGTTAAATAACTGGCAACAGTAATAGCAATACCACTGTCTTCACCTAAACTTTTCAAAGACTGAATAAGTCCTTTCCCATAAGTTTGTTCACCCATTAAAGTTGATCTCTTATTATCTTGCAGGGATCCTGCCAGGATTTCACTTGCGCTTGCAGTACCTTTGTTTATTAAAGTTACCATCGGACCATCAAAGGAAGTCTTTTTCTGAGAAATTATTGCATCCTTAATGCCATTTCTATCTTTTGTTTCTACGATTGGTTTTTCGCTTAGAAACGAGTCTGCAACTGCTATTCCAGAACTTACTAACCCGCCAGAGTTGTTTCTTAAATCAAGTATTACCCCCTCAACTTCTTTATCTTTTAGTTCCTGTAGAGCCTCTTCAATTTTTTTTGGAACACTTTCACTAAATTGAGTTATTCTTAAATATCCAATTGTATGAGAGTCATCTCTCAATCTCTTTGTTCTTACTGGTCTAAGGTCAACTGATCTTCTTTCTAAATCAATTTCTTTAGTCTCATCAGACATGGATTTAATTTGAACGAGAACCTTTGTTCCAGATTCTCCTCTAAGTTTTGATGCCGTATTTGCCAGCCCTAACTCGGAACAAGATATTCCATCAACCTTATCTATTTTATCTCCACTAATTATCCCTGCTTCTTCGGCAGGAGATCCTGCTAATGTCGAAATAACTTTGATTTCTTTAGTCATTTCATCTTCTCCTAATTGAAGTCCTACTCCATTTATTTCACTTCCAAAATTGCTTGTTTTCAGAAGTTCATAATCTTTTGGCTTTAATATTCTTGTAAAAGGATCTTCAAGAGGTTTCAGCATATCTTCAATTGCAGAATAAGCCTCATCACTTGTTTCAATTTGTTTCTGTAATGTTTTTTGTCTAATCCTCTTCCACTGGATTTCATCAAGCCTTTCTATATCATAATATCCCTCATTTACTAACGTCCAAGCGTCAAGTACAAATTGCTTGCTATCACTAAGCGCATTGACGCTTGGAATATACAAAAAATTGGTAGAAAAAATACAGATCATCATAATTATGATCCATTTCTTGAATATTAAAAATTTGTTAAAAGATGAATTCATTGGGTTAAGTGTTAACACCAAGTAAGTGAATTTTAAGTAAGCTTTTTATATCAAAGCTATTTTTTTTGGATGTCTGATTCCTCTTCTGTTTATGACTGGTTTCAAGAAAGACTTGAAATTCAAGACATAACTGACGACGTAACTTCCAAGTACGTACCCCCTCACGTAAATATTTTTTACTGTTTAGGAGGCATAACTTTAGTATGCTTCTTAATTCAATTTGCAACAGGTTTTGCAATGACATTTTATTATAAGCCGACTGTTACTCAAGCTTATAATTCTGTTAGCTATTTAATGACTGATGTAAGTTTTGGCTGGTTAATTAGATCTGTTCATAGATGGAGTGCTTCTATGATGGTATTAATGTTAATTCTTCATGTATTTAGGGTATATCTCACTGGAGGATTTAAAAGACCAAGAGAATTAACATGGGTAACGGGAGTTGTTATGGCAGTTATAACAGTTGCTTTCGGAGTTACTGGATATTCACTTCCATGGGACCAGGTTGGATACTGGGCTGTTAAAATAGTTTCAGGTGTTCCTGCAGCAATACCGATTATTGGCGATTTTATGGTTGAACTCCTTCGAGGTGGAGAAAGTGTTGGTCAGTCCACTCTAACTAGATTTTATAGCCTCCATACTTTTGTTCTACCTTGGTCATTAGCTGTATTTATGCTTATGCATTTTTTAATGATTCGTAAACAAGGTATTTCAGGTCCGTTATAAAGCCTTATAATTTTAAAAACAGAACATTTATTTTATATGTCTACTTTAAAAAAACCTGATTTATCTGATCCGAAATTAAGAGCTAAGTTAGCTAAAGGTATGGGTCATAATTATTATGGTGAGCCTGCTTGGCCAAACGATCTTTTATATATTTTCCCAGTTGTAATACTTGGAACCATTGCTTGTGTAGTGGGTCTTGCTGTCTTAGATCCGGCGATGTTGGGAGACAAAGCTAATCCATTTGCTACCCCTCTAGAAATTTTGCCTGAGTGGTATCTCTATCCTGTATTTCAAATTCTGAGAGTTGTTCCTAATAAGCTACTTGGAATCGCTCTTCAAACATTAATTCCTCTTGGATTAATGATTCTACCCTTTATTGAAAATGTAAATAAGTTCTCTAATCCTTTTAGAAGACCAGTTGCAATGTCAGTCTTTCTTTTTGGAACCTTTTTAACCATTTATTTAGGAATTGGTGCTTGCTTACCTATTGATAAATCTCTTACTTTGGGATTATTTTAAAGTTCCTCAAAGATTGAACATGTCTAAATCATTATTATCTTCTCTTAGAAAGTGATGCATCAATAAAAATCCAACTATTGTCCATGTCTGATATGTTCTTGACTGCTGTCCAACCCATGTACCAGTAGGTCCGTCGAAATATTCTGCCCACTCTTGTTTTGGTAATTGATTAAGTTGACACCAATAAGATTCTTCTATTAAAGATCTCATTTCTTCCATTAAAATTACATCTTCAGTAGGAAATTTTTTTTGATGTAAGAGAACAGAAGCTCCAAAATACCAAAGTAAACTTGGCCAATGACCTCCGTTGTGATAACTCCAAGGCCAGTTTTTAGGATCTGCCCCTGTTTTATTCTTCCACTCCTCTACATCCATGTTAGGATGACATATTCTCATCGGCATTTGTGCCATAAGATGTTCTCTGTTGTGAAGCACTAGTCTAAAAAGTGCTCTTTGTTCTTCAGATGGGAGGACTTCAAACATGCATGCTAAAGAATTCCCTAAGCTATAAAATCTAAAGTCAGGTCTACCAGTCCTAATGTTGCCTATTAAATATCCACCTCTGTTCTCTAACCAGTCTTGAAGCCATGAAGGGACTACATGAGGTTGAACATTAAATTCATTAAAATGTTGGTCATCACCGTATTGTTCTGTTGGCCTTCTTCTTAAAATTTGCATTGTTTGGCTTGTAACCCAGTAATGCTTTAAAAGAAAACTTCTTAAATCCTCAACCCATTGACTAGTAAGAATAAGTCTCTGGTCTAATAATCTACTAACGTGATCCTCGCGGCTTAATTCCATTAGATTTATACAACTTTTTAAACATCCATGAAGTAAAACTTCCACTTCCAAAGGGGCGCCCCATACATCCATTGGTCTATCAATCATAAATGCACAGTCTGGAACGAAAAGAACAGGTGTCCCCTCAAATGTTGGATGTAAAACTAAATCTAGTAAAAGTTGAATCCCTCTCTGCACACTTTGGCTTTTACCAAATGAATGATCACCACTCTTGTTGACATAAAACCAGCATAATATTGGCCACCATAAACTTGCATCAGCAGAAGTAATTCTTCCTATAGATCTTTGACCATAGTCGCCAATTAATTTCCCTTTTTCTTCGACAAAACTTGTGGGAAATACACCCCTTGTTTGATAGTTACTACTTTGCAGCTCAAGACATACCTTTAAAAACTTTTTTACAATATCGTACCTTTTTTGGGTAATGAGATAAATCATTACTGGAACATTATCTCTTAGAAAAATTTCACCATAATTTAACTTGATATTTTTTGTAGGGTGTTCTAGTGCCGCAACACTGCCAACCAAATCCCCTGAAATTTCAACTAAGGTCTTTTCAAAGTGTTTTTTTGCATTTGTAACAATTTTGTCTTCATCTGAACTTGGACGAACTCTTAAATTTTTTTGACTAAATCTTTCTGCCATTTCAGTTGAATCCCTTTAATTAAGCCTAGTTCTTTAAGTGGACTTTGAACAAAATAAAAATTAATAAAAATAATTTTGTATAAAAGGTTGCAAAATTACAGTCGGATGGTTTAGTATTTTCTTCTGGGCAAAAATATGTTTTTTGCATTATTCAAACAATTACTTTAAATCTGATTTTTAGTAAATGAATGAATTTTTTGGAGATTTGATTTCGATCAATATCTACAGCCAGTAGGAAGGGTTTCCCTTCTAAATGGGTTATTCAGTTATTGTTTAACTCTGCACCTAGAAAATTTAAAACTTAGGAACTGATGCTTTTATTGCGTCAAGAATTTATCAAATTTAGGTTTGATAATTTTGAGATGTATTTGCAATAAAGGTGTGAGGTCCCGTCAAGAATATATAAATTGTTTTCAATTGCTAACTTTTAGTTTTTTGAAAACCAACGGATCTGAGATCTTGGAAAGTCACTTTGAAATATTTTTAATGTGCACTCAAAGTAATCCTTAATTATCTAAGGAGGCTGAAACTAAATAACTTAAGTCAATACTTAATTTTTATTTGGAGAAAGCAATTCATATTGAGTAGATTTTGTCTACAAAAGGATTTGAACACAACGGAGAGTTTGATCCTGGCTCAGGATGAACGCTGGCGGCGTGCTTAACACATGCAAGTCGAACGAACCTTCGGGTTAGTGGCGGACGGGTGAGTAACGCGTGAGAATCTGCCCTCAGGAGGGGGATAACGGTTGGAAACGACCGCTAATACCCCATATGCCGATAGGTGAAATGAATTTCGCCTGAGGATGAGCTCGCGTCTGATTAGCTTGTTGGTGAGGTAATGGCTCACCAAGGCTTCGATCAGTAGCTGGTCTGAGAGGATGATCAGCCACACTGGGACTGAGACACGGCCCAGACTCCTACGGGAGGCAGCAGTGGGGAATTTTCCGCAATGGGCGAAAGCCTGACGGAGCAACGCCGCGTGAGGGACGAAGGCCTCTGGGCTGTAAACCTCTTTTCTCAAGGAAGAAGATATGACGGTACTTGAGGAATAAGCCACGGCTAATTCCGTGCCAGCAGCCGCGGTAATACGGGAGTGGCAAGCGTTATCCGGAATTATTGGGCGTAAAGCGTCCGCAGGCGGCCTTTCAAGTCTGCTGTTAAAGCGTGGAGCTTAACTCCATTATGGCAGTGGAAACTGATCGGCTTGAGTATGGTAGGGGCAGAGGGAATTCCCGGTGTAGCGGTGAAATGCGTAGATATCGGGAAGAACACCAGTGGCGAAGGCGCTCTGCTGGGCCATTACTGACGCTCATGGACGAAAGCCAGGGGAGCGAAAGGGATTAGATACCCCTGTAGTCCTGGCCGTAAACGATGAACACTAGGTGTCGGGGGAATCGACCCCTTCGGTGTCGTAGCTAACGCGTTAAGTGTTCCGCCTGGGGAGTACGCACGCAAGTGTGAAACTCAAAGGAATTGACGGGGGCCCGCACAAGCGGTGGAGTATGTGGTTTAATTCGATGCAACGCGAAGAACCTTACCAGGGTTTGACATCCTGAGAACCTCTTAGAAATTTGAGGGTGCCTTCGGGAATTCAGTGACAGGTGGTGCATGGCTGTCGTCAGCTCGTGTCGTGAGATGTTGGGTTAAGTCCCGCAACGAGCGCAACCCACGTTTTTAGTTGCCAGCATTTAGTTGGGCACTCTAGAAAGACCGCCGGTGATAAACCGGAGGAAGGTGTGGATGACGTCAAGTCATCATGCCCCTTACACCCTGGGCTACACACGTACTACAATGCTACGGACAAAGGGCAGCAAACTCGCGAGAGCTAGCAAATCCCATAAACCGTGGCTCAGTTCAGATCGTAGGCTGCAACTCGCCTACGTGAAGTAGGAATCGCTAGTAATCGCAGGTCAGCATACTGCGGTGAATACGTTCCCGGGCCTTGTACACACCGCCCGTCACACCATGGAAGTTGGCCATGCCCGAAGTCGTTACTCCAACCCTTGTGGAGGAGGACGCCGAAGGTGGGGCTAATGACTGGGGTGAAGTCGTAACAAGGTAGCCGTACCGGAAGGTGCGGCTGGATCACCTCCTAACAGGGAGACAACAAAATGTAAATATTAATTTTGTCACCTTAGGTCGATCGGTATCTCAGATTCTTTTTCAAGAATTTCAGTTTCTAAGTTTTTTCTAGGTCACACCCATCACTTTTTCCTGGGCCATTAGCTCAGGTGGTTAGAGCGCACCCCTGATAAGGGTGAGGTCCCTGGTTCAAGTCCAGGATGGCCCATATCTCTATGTTGGGGGTATAGCTCAGTTGGTAGAGCGCCTGCTTTGCAAGCAGGATGTCAGCGGTTCGAGTCCGCTTACCTCCACTGAATACCACCTCTTACATAATATTTAAAGAGGGAAATTGTTTTGAATCGTGTCCTAATTTGCTCTGAGCGAATCTAGCTTCCTATTTTATCTAATAAATAAGATGCTGGACTCATTGAATTTTTTCATTGTTTTTCAGAGAACCTTGACAACTGCATAGATTATTTTTGAAGACAATAAGCATCTTTAATGATGCAGATTTATTATTTGTGCTAATGCATTAAATAACAATTCTATTAAGCTGATGCTTCAATTATTGAAGTTATTGGTCAAGCTACAAAGGGCTCACGGAGGATACCTAGGCACACAGAGGCGATGAAGGACGTGGTTACCTGCGATAAGTCTCGGGGAGTTGGAAGCACACTTTGATCCGGGAATTTCCGAATGGGGCAACCCCTTGAACGACCAACTGAATATATAGGTTGGTGCGAGCTAACCCAGCGAACTGAAACATCTTAGTAGCTGGAGGAAGAGAAAGTAAATAACGACTCCCTCAGTAGCGGCGAGCGAACGGGGAATAGCCCAAACCGATAGTCTTGACTATCGGGGTTGTGGGACAGCAATATGGATCATCAATTCTAGAAGAAACGTTTGAATGGCGTGCCATAGAGGGTGAAAGCCCCGTAATTGAAAGATGAGTTGACCTAGCTGTATCCCGAGTAGCACGGAGCACGTGGAATTCCGTGTGAATCTGCGAGGACCACCTCGTAAGGCTAAGTACTACTGTGTGACCGATAGTGAAACAGTACCGCGAGGGAAAGGTGAAAAGAACCCCGGGAGGGGAGTGAAATAGAACATGAAACCGTGAGCTTACAAGCAATGGGAGCCCGACTAATCGGGTGACCGTGTGCCTGTTGAAGAATGAGCCGGCGACTTATAGGCACTGGCGGGTTAAACCGGAAATGGTGGAGCCACAGCGAAAGCGAGTCTTAATAGGGCGTTTGTCAGTGTTTATAGACCCGAACCCTGGTGATCTAACCATGGCCAGGATGAAGCTTGGGTGATACCAAGTGGAGGTCCGAACCGACTGAAGTTGAAAATTCAGCGGATGAGCTGTGGTTAGGGGTGAAATGCCAATCGAACCAGGAGCTAGCTGGTTCTCCCCGAAATACGTTGAGGCGTAGCGTCTAGTGCTCCAGCAGGGGGGTAAAGCAACCATTTCGGTGCGGGCTGCGAAAGCGGTACCAAATCGATATGAACTCTGAATACCCTGTGTGTAACTAGGCAGTCAGACTGTGGGGGATAAGCTCCATAGTCAAGAGGGAAACAGCCCAGACCGCCAGCTAAGGTCCCAAAATTAACGCTAAGTGATAAAGGAGGTGGGATTGCCCAGACAACCAGGAGGTTTGCCTAGAAGCAGCCATCCTCAAAGGAGTGCGTAATAGCTCACTGGTCGAGCGATCCTGCGCCGAAAATGAATGGGGCTAAGCGTTATACCGAAGCTGCGGATAAATTTATTTATGGTAGGGGAGCGTTCTATGTTGGGTGAAGCGTTAGCGTAAGCGGACGTGGACGACATAGAAGTGAGAATGTCGGCTTGAGTAGCGAAAACATGGGTGAGAATCCCATGCCCCGAAACCCTAAGGGTTCCTCCGGCAGGCTCGTCCGCGGAGGGTTAGTCTGGACCTAAGGCGAGGCCGAAAGGCGTAGTCGATGGATAACAGGTCAATATTCCTGTACCAGTTATGTTTTGGGAAGGGGGACGGAGAAGGCTAGCCAGGCCAGATGTTGGTTACTGGTTCAAGCGTTCAAGGCTTTGAGAGATGGTGAAAACATCTTGAGCTGAGGCGTGAGTACGAGCTGCTACGGCAGCGAAGTTGGTGATGTCATGCTTCCAAGAAAAGCCCTATACCCGTTAAGACATAAATGCCAGTACCCGAAACCGACACAGGTGGGGTGGTAGAGAATACCGAGGGGCGCGAGATAACTCTCTCTAAGGAACTCGGCAAAATGGCCCCGTAACTTCGGGAGAAGGGGTGCCAGCGAGAGCTGGTCGCAGTGAAGAGGCGCAAGCGACTGTTTACCAAAAACACAGGTCTCCGCTAAGTCGCAAGACGATGTATGGGGGCTGACACCTGCCCAGTGCCGGAAGGTTAAGGAAGCTGGTTAGCTTTTAGCAAAGCTAGCGACTGAAGCCCCGGTGAACGGCGGCCGTAACTATAACGGTCCTAAGGTAGCGAAATTCCTTGTCGGGTAAGTTCCGACCCGCACGAAAGGTGTAACGATTTGCGCGCTGTCTCGGAGAGAGGCTCGGCGAAATAGAATTGTCTGTGAAGATGCGGACTACATACACCCGGACAGAAAGACCCTATGAAGCTTTACTGTAGTTTGATATTGTGCTCGGGCTCTAATTGCGCAGAATAGGTGGGAGACGTTGAAATAGTACTTGTGGGTATTATTGAGTCATCGGTGAGATACCACTCTATTAGAGCTAGGGTTCTAACGCTTACCCGTTATCCGGGAAGCGGACAGTATCTGATGGGCAGTTTGACTGGGGCGGTCGCCTCCTAAAAGGTAACGGAGGCGCACAAAGGTTCCCTCAGGCTGGTTGGAAATCAGTCGTTGAGTGCAAAAGCAGAAGGGAGCTTGACTGTGAGACCTACAAGTCGAACAGGGACGAAAGTCGGTTTTAGTGATCCGACGGTTCTGCGTGGAAGGGCCGTCGCTCAACGGATAAAAGTTACTCTAGGGATAACAGGCTGATCTCCCCCAAGAGTTCACATCGACGGGGAGGTTTGGCACCTCGATGTCGGCTCATCGCAACCTGGGGCTGAAGTCGGTCCCAAGGGTTGGGCTGTTCGCCCATTAAAGCGGTACGCGAGCTGGGTTCAGAACGTCGTGAGACAGTTCGGTCCATATCCGGTGTATGCGCAGGAATATTGAGAGGATTTCTCCCTAGTACGAGAGGACCGGGAGGAACGCACCTCTGGTGTGCCAGTTATCGTGCCAACGGTAAACGCTGGGTAGCCATGTGCGGAGTGGATAACCGCTGAAAGCATCTAAGTGGGAAGCCCACCTCAAGATGAGTATTGCCATGGCTTAAGCCAGTAAGGTCACGGGAAGAACACCCGTTGATAGGCTCTACGTGGAAGCTTGGTAACAAGTGCAGCGGAGGAGTACTAATAGACCGAGGGCTTGACCAAATAAACTTAATTTGTTGTCTTTAATTTATATAATTTTCTATGCAGTTCTCAAGGTTCACACTATCCTGGTGTTCATGGCGATGTGGAACCACTCCGATCCATCTCGAACTCGGTTGTGAAACGCATCAGCGGCGAAAATATTTAGGGGGTAGCCCCTTGAGAAAATAGCTCAATGCCAGGTAAAATATTTTAAAGGGTTTACTTTTTTAAGGTAAACCCTTTTTTATTTCTGACATTTACGACACCAATGCGTACTTCTTCCTGAGATCTTTTGTCTCTCAATTAGTTTTTTGCATTTACGACATTCTTTACCAGTTCTTCTATAAACATTAGTTTGCAATCCGAAATTACCATTTTCTCCTTCTAAGTCTCTAAAGTCACTAAAGGTAGTTCCACCTGCACCTATACTTTTTTTTAAAACCTCAACGATTGCTATCCTTAGTTTCTTTAATTCATATTTTTTAATTGTTCTTGCCTCTCTAAAAGGTGAAATTCCAGCTAAGAAAAGACTCTCATCTGCATATATATTTCCTATTCCAGCTACGATTGTTTGATCTAATAAAATTGATTTTATAGATCTTGTTTTATTTGAAATAACTTTTGTCAGATAATTGATGTTAAAATTCTCTGAGAATGGCTCAGGTCCTAAAGAGCCTAATCCTTTAATAATTTTGTTTAGTAATAAACCGTCTCTTACCCACCACATTTGCCCAAAACTCCTTACATCAATATATCTAAGCTCATTATTGTTATTATCAAAAAGCCTTATCCTTGTATGTTTACAAGGGTTAGTAAGAACATTATTAAAAGTGAAATAACCAGTCATTCTTAAATGAACGACTAGGAACCCATTGTTTATGAATGATATTTCATTCTCATCAATATTATTATTATTATTATTATTCTCATTTTTTTTAAGTTCCGCTATTAAATATTTTCCTCGTCTATTCCACTTACATATTAGTGAGTTATGAAGACCTTCAATAAAGTCTTTTTTATCAATGGGATAAGCAACAGTTGACTCTCTACAGATTTCAACTCTTTTGATAATAAAATTCTTGAGTTTTTGCTCTAAACCTCTTCTAACAGTCTCAACTTCTGGTAACTCAGGCAAATTTTTAAATTTTTTCTAATTCAACTTCAGCAAAGTTATTTGTTACGTTTCCACCGTCAGTCCCGCTAATTCCGTAAAAATTAACTCTATCAAATTTAACCGTGACATTATATTTAATCCCTGATTTATCGATAGAAGCCACCTTCCCTGTATCGTTATACCAGTAAGATTCCTTTCTCTTAATACGAACAAAATCGCCTCTTGCAATTGTCATAAATTTCAATTTCACTAATAAGAGAATACCTTAAAAGGGATATCCAAAGAAAAATTATTCACACATATTAATCAAAACGATTAGCAGAAATCATTTATTAGATTTTTTTCAAATTGTTCTTTAGCAGGAATCCATCCTCTCCATTTTCGCCCGGGAATTCTTACATCTAAATCTTTTGTTTCACACTTTATGGAGATGATAACCTTTTTATTATTTTGATTTAGAGCGTTCAAAATTTTTCTACCTCCTTCTTCTTCTAATCTGTTGTGTTGAGTTGTTATTGGTCCATAGGTTTTCTTCTCTTTTCTTATCAATGGATCAATGCCTTCTTCTTCGTTTAGGGTAGTAAATTTTGGATTATTAATATTCTTTTTTCTTAAAAATAATTTTGAACTAACTTCTAATGAATCTGGATTCTTGAGATTATTAATTTCTATTAGGTCTTTAAAGTTTAAACCATATTTAGTGGAGATTTCTGTAAGACTCTCCCCTTTTTGAACGATATGATAGCTATTGTTTATATCGTCATTAATTTTACTTTCTTTACTAGAATCAGAAATTTTTAGATTTTGTCCTACATATATATAATTTTCATCTTTTAAATTATTTAATTTAATAATGAAATCTTTTTTTATTGAATAAAGATTTGAGATACTTGTAATCGTATCGCCCACTTGAACGATATGAGTTGTTTTAAAGTCTGATATTTCATTATTAGATGATTCTACCTTCGTAGTATTTTCAATTTGATTATTTGATGAATCAATAATTTCTTCAGCCTTTATAAAATTAGTATTGAAAAAATTAATAATGAAGGCAAATAAAATAAACGTTAATTTCATTAATTTATCTATTTTCTTAAAGATAATCTCTGTATTTAAAATCGCTAGACTTTTGAAACCAAACTAATTAATTTAAATCTTAAAAATAAATTTTATAATTTTCATTACTTTGTCATAAGGTGGGTATCTTAAATTCAAATCAAATAAAAAGCCTTTATAAGTTATGGATTTTTGATTTGAAAAGTTCTTAAATCCTTCCTCTCCATGAAATTTACCCATTCCACTTTCTCCAACCCCTCCAAATGGCAAATTTGGAATAAGTACAGGCAACATAACATCGTTAATACAAACGGTGCCAGAGCTTGTAACTTTAGAAATATGATCATGGATTTTTTTGTTTCCTCCAAAAATATATATTGCTAAGGGCTTTGAAGCTTGATTAATTTTTTTTAATGCTGAATCTTTATTGTCAATCCCAATAACTGGAAGAAGGGAGCTAAATAATTCTTTTTGAATAATATTTTTATCTTGTAATTTTACTTTTAAAATTGTGGGTGATATCTTCATTCTTTTTTTACTACAAGTTCCTCCAAACAAAATACGTTTCTCCTTTTTATATCTTTTGAGAAGTTCTGAAGTTGTGGAAAATTGGTTTTTTTGCAATTTAGATAAGTTTTTTGAGATTATTGGATCTTCGCCATAAAAAATAGTGATAAATTTCTTTAACTCCTCAACTAATTGATTTTCAATTTCTTTTTCAACAAATATATGATTAGGTGCCACACATGATTGGCCTGAATTGAAAAATTTACCCCATACAATTCTTTTTGCTGCAATTTCTAAATTTGCATTTTTGAAAATAATTACTGGATTTGTTCCACTAAGTTCCAGAGTTAATGGAGTTAAGTTTGTTGAAGCTGATTTCATAATAGATTTCCCCGTTTCAGTACTTCCTGTAAAAAAAATATGATCGAAATTTTGTTCTACCAGTTTTATTGACTCTTTATAATCTCCCTCAATCGTTAATAAAATATCTTTTTGGAAATATTTATCAGTTAATTTTTTGATTAGTTTAGATGTATAAGAACATTTTTCTGATGGCTTTATTACAGCAGTATTTCCCGAAGAAAAAATATTTACGAGGGGCTTTAAGAGATACAATAAAGGATAATTATATGGCCCTAAAATCAGTACACAACCTAGAGGTTCGTAGATTACTTTTGAGAATGATGGGAAAAGATATATTGGCGTTTTTACCTTTTTTGGTCGCATCCATAACCTAAGATTCTTCTTTATTAGAGAAATTTCTTCTTTAATTAAGAGTATTTCTGAAAGAGCTTCAAGTTCTGATTTACCTAGATCAAGGAAAAGAGCTTTGATTATTTCTTTTTTATTCTCATCTAAAAGTTGAGAAACCCTCCTAATCTGCTGGAACCTCCAACTTATACTCTCTGTTTGACCGGTAATTACTTTATTTTTTAATTGCTCAATATTTGATTTATACGATTTATCTAAAATATTCATCTAGAAAAAATTTTATATGATAGTTAATATATCAGATTAATAATATTAAATATCGATAAATTATTTAAACAAATACGGCTTTATTATTTTTTATAAATAATATTAATATTAAATCTTATTTTGAAAATAATAAAAAAAGAAGCACAATTTATTATTCCTTCTTTTTTATGTTTTTTATTATTTATATTTATAAATTTTAAGCGCTTTTTCTTGGTTTCAGACCTTTCCTATTGGTCGAGTTATCTTATTAATCAACCTTATAGGATATTAAGCTATAGTTTTGTTCATAAAGATTTTAATCATTTATTATCTAATTTATTTGGAATAATTGTAGTTAGATATTGTTTCATAAATTTGAACTTGAAGAATATATTTCTTTTCCTTTATCTAATTATTTTATTAATACCAATTCAGACTTTTTTTTTATTTATACTAGATAATTTTATATTTTATAATCCTAATCATTTGTTGGTTGGTTTTAGTGGAATTATATTTGGTACATTTTCCTTTATATTGCTTTCCTCTCTTTATGGTAAAGAATATATTTTAAATATTTTTATTGGCTTGAAAAAGAACAATGAAATTTATAAATTAATGACCGTTTTTTTGTCTTTGGGAATTGTTTATTCTTTTTTACCAAGCATAAGCCTATCTGGACATATCGCAGGAATATTGAGTGGCTTTATTATTTTTATTCTTTGAAGCGAGAATATATTTTTCCTTAGTAATGATTAAATTAACTAAATCTAAATCTTAAAAATCTTATTTAATTTAGTTAATATATTATTAATGAAGAAAAATTTTTCAATCAGACTAATATCTAATGATGAGATCCAGAAAGTTACTGATTGGGCTAGGATAGAGGGATTTGCTCCTGGCTTTGATGACATCTCAATTTATAAAAATACAGATAAAAAAGGGATTTGGGTTGGTTGTCTGGATAATGATCCTATCGGTTCTATAGCTTGTGTTAAATATAATTCTTATTATGGATTTATAGGGTTATTTATCGTAAAAAAAGAATTCCGAAATATGGGTTATGGAGTGAGATTATGGAAACATGCATTAGATTATTTGAAAAATGTTGGTTGTATTGGTTTAGAAGCAGCTCCAAACAGATTAAATGATTATCAAAAGTGGGGTTTTAAAAAATCCTCCATAACAAATAGATGGAAATTAGATGGCATTCAAGATTTGCTAAACGGGAATTTTTATAAAGATGACAATAATACTTTTAGGGTTGTTCCAGGTAACCAAATTCCCCCTGAAGCTGTTTTAATATATGATTCTCAGCGAGAACCTAGTCCTAGGCCTCACTTCTTGAACGATTGGCTGAAGAATTCTTTTGGAAATGTTAGTGCGCTTGTTGACAATAATGGAATGTGCCATGGCTTTGGGAGGATAAGACCTTGCATGCTTCAAGATAATAATAAAGGTTGGCGAATTGGACCTCTTCTGGCTGATACACCTCCTTTGGCAGAATTACTTATTAGAAAATTAGTTAGGAATCTAGAATCTCAAATCTTATTGGACTGTTCGAATCTCAATCCTTATGCAAATTATCTTTTGTCTAGTATGGGTTTTAAAGAAATTTCACAAACTTTTAGAATGTATAAAGGAATTCAACCTTCATGCCCAATGAACCAGGTATATGGGCTTGCTTGTTTAGAGTTGGGCTAGTCATTTCTCTAATACATAGTAGTTTTTCTTACTTCTGTTGATCTTTCATAACTAAAAGCTTTATAGAGTTATTTCTTTATTAGGTTTTGAGAAGGTTAATTATCAGCTGTTTTTAATATCCTTTCTACAGTATCTGCATTGATTATTATGATCTCTCCATTATCAATATCTGCTACTTGAAACAAGGTCCATGAGTTTGGATTTCTTGCTCCTCCTATACAGTTAATTACTTGCCCAATCCAATATTCATCCGGACCATTTTGATTATTGCCTGGAAGCTTTTCATTTCTAATCACTACATGATCACCAGGCTTGACGAGAAGAAATACATTAGCTTCTGAAGAGATCATGACGCAAATTCTCGTTAGTACTAGTATACTATATAATCATTCTGTCTAATCTTGCCTTAAGGGTGATATTTATTTCCTTAATAATGTAAAAATAAAAAAGGTAATCTATTTATAATAAGAACAATTGCTCAGCTATGGAAAATATTTGTCTCTATAAATGATTATTAGATTAAGAAAATATGATTAAAAATAATTAAAGTAGCTGATCTTTTAAATTAAGATGGATTTGAGTTGATCAAGAATATCAGTACGACTAGAGAATAATTTTGTAAATAATAAATAAACCAAACCTCCCATAGCAAGTCTTCCGTTTAATTTTTCTAACTGTTTGAATTTCTTAAACAATTTTTTTTTTAATTCTTATTAGAATTTAATAAGTTATATTAAAAAAAAAGTAGCGGTTGATTCTAAAGATTATTTTATTTGACCAACCAAGGTATATTAGTTTTCGTTAAAAATTTATCTACATAGTGGAGGAGATTAAAGCCACCCTTCTTTCATTTTTAAATAAAGCTGTTCTGTTTCCGCAGAATAAATATTACTTTCTTGATATGATTGCTGCTGCTGCTGTTGTTGTTGCTGAGTAGAATCAATGTCTTGAGTTTTAACTTCGCTCATTTGCCCATTAAAATTTAGTTGTGTTTATTCTCTCATATTTAAAGCTTTTTTTGTTTGTTTGAATTCTTAAATTTTATTTAAATTTTATTTAATCTGATGTTTCGCCTTCCATTTACAGAGAAATCATTTAGCAGCAGTAGTTTTGGAGTATAGCAATTGAACCTCCCAATATACTATTCCAAGAAAAATTGCACTTGCAAGAAGAATTTCAGAAATTGTTAGCATTGATTTATCGTTAGTATTTTAATTTTCGTATCAACTGACACAGAAATCAATAGGTACTATATACAAGAAATTTTTATATAAATATTAAGTGGTTAAATTAGGTCTTTGAATATTATAAAATTGAAGTAAATTTAAAATTCTTTCGTGGAAAATTCCATAAACATTTCTATCTTGATCCCCTTGATACCAATGGGTATGGCTTTACTTATATTAATTTTACTAGTAAGTTTCAATAGAACAATAAATAGACTTACTAAGCCCGTTAGCGCTCTTGCAGTCTTTTCTTTATTGAGTTCTGCTCTGATAAGTACATTCTTATATTTTAAAAAAATTGAAGGCGAAGTATTTTTATCTGATTATCTAAAACTCTTTGGGAGTACAAATTTAATACTCCACCTAAATTCTTTAACTGAAAAAATCGGAATATTTTTTGCCGTAATAATCGCAATTGTAATTGGAGTGCTCTTTTATAAATTGCCTAGGCGAAAAGGATATGTCTCATTGATTATCGGAATAAGCTTGATTTCTTCCTCAATAATGTTTGCAGTATTTTTTCTTGATTTTTCAGCCTTAATTTAAGATTGAGTTATCATCGCTAAGGCTTCATTAAGTTCTTCAACGTGATTAAGTTCCTCTTGCGCAATTTCTTTTATCTTTTGATCTTCAGGGTGTTCTTTTAGGTATTTTGTATAGGTATTAAATGCATGCTCTTCAATTTTAATATTTACGTCATAAGCATTTCTTGGAGAACAGAAATAATAAAAAACCATGATCCAGTAATATACAAGTACAAGGTGCCTTGCTAAAAACCTGTCAATCCAAAACCTGTCTCCTCCTCTTTTCTCCATTTCTTTTAGGTGCTCCGTCTCATTAATGGCTTGGTAAAAATGTTCTTTCATCAAAAACATTGTGATGTCATTTTTTATTCCAAGTGATTCTTTGAAATGAAGAACAGATAGAAAAGCAAAATAAGGAGATCTTGCAATAACTTCTAATACCCAAAATCTCTGTAAATGCCTATCAGAATAAACATAATCAAGGATCTTAACCGTGTTGTTTAGAATAAATGAATTCAAATTTCTCATAAAAGCCTTAATCTCTATCTATAAGTATAATTACTTAAATACTAGGTGCTTAAACTTTTAACTAATAATTAATATTTTTAAAGTTTAAGCAAATCAAAATTTAGTATTGAAAAAAATTTTTTTTAATGCATATTTTAAATAGCTAAATTGTTTAAATGACTTCAAGTGAAAAGATTGCCAATGCTAAAAAAAGAATTAATGAGTTAGAAAGATTAATTAAATATTGGGATAATTCAAAAGAACAAAATATAAAGAAAATTGATTTTGAAGTTAATAATGAAAAGATGGCTGCTTAATTTTTTGAGCTTGAATTTACTTCATTAGCTTTCTTATATATCTTTAGTACATTAATTACTTGTTTAATATTCATATCATTCATTTTGACTGATTAGAGCAATTAAACCTATTTTCAAAATTCAGAATTACAAATAATCTAGTTAAATATTAGATTATTTTATGAATACATTTACTAACAAATACTTGTTCCCTATAAAGTTACTCCCTTGGATTTTCTGGGTGATCATATCAGTTGTTAGTGTTTATTTATTCTCTAATGCATGGATAAGTTAAGGATTAAATGATTTTCTAGCTCCTTTTAATCCATTCAGGTGAACCCCCAAACCAGTCAGAAATATCATCTTTATTTGGATTGAAATGATTCTCTCCGTCTAATCCATCAATTCCTAGCGATTGAATTAGCCCATTAATACCATTTTCGCTTTGTCTTCCATGTCTTCTGATACTATTTGCTTTTTTTAACCAAAGAGATATTGTCGAGCTGTGTTTGGCATATTTTTCAACGTATATTCTTTCTTTTAACGAAACTTCTTTATCTAAGGATATTCTTCTAACTATTTCCTGAATTTTTAATCTTTTTTGAGTACTTAAAAGCATTAGACAATAAATAACTTAATTTTTTTATAGGAGCTTTATGGCAAAATAACTTGTCAATATTAATTTCAAGAAATTTCTCTATTTAAAAGGGTTTTTAAGGGTATTGGTTATGAATTGCTTAAATTAAAGATTAATTTGTCTTTGATGATACCAAGAAATATATAAAAAACTTATGAGAGAATTAAGAAAGATAAATAATTTTAATTTTATTTATCAAAATAAAGACTTATAGAATTAATGGGTTGCGAAATGGTATTTTTGTACTACTATTAGTACAGATGTATTATTAGAAATGAAAATTTTATCTTCTTCCCCATACGCTACATTTAATCCAAAAGAGTGGAACTCACTTTCAAGAGCTAACTGTAGATTCTCTAGTACTCCAATAAAAATTAAAAAAAAGTTTTTTAGTAACTTTAAAAATGTAAAATCTACTAAAAATATACAAGAAAATAATAAGCTTCCAAAACAAATACAACTTGCCTTCTCGTAATAAGAAATTTCAACTAATATTCAGTTTTACGAAAAATATTTTAAGAATCCCTATTCTTTGTTAGATTAATAGAAATACAAAAAAGGTTTTAAATTTGTCTGTAGATCGCGAACTTTTGAAAGAAGTTACTCAAGAACTTTGGAATACGGTTAAAAAGCTAAGGCCAGAAATAGATAGAGAAACTCGCCTTCAGCTAGTTTTAAAAGCTTTATTAACTATTGGGGATTTACCAGATCAACTGCAAGCAGCAATGGTAGTAGGGGTTTGTGCCGAAATGGATAAAAGCGATACTGAAAATGCTGACGGTAATTCAAATACTAAAGAAGAGAGTAATTCCACTTCCGTTGATACTTCTACTGGAAGAAAAGTTTTTAGAAGAAGTTCTGCAAAATAAAAGCTTCTTCTAAAAGAAATTAGCCTTTAACTTTTTTTGATTCGTTTTTAGAGATTTTTAGAAATAGAAAATATGAAATTACTAGTAAAAGTGGTACAAAGATAGAATGCAAAGTCATCATCAACTCTGTTTGACTCATTCCTATTAGATTTGAATCGTTTGGTAGCTGCTCTGACCAAGTACCAGCTAAGTGCCAAGCCTGGGGAATAGATAAGAAAAACATATAAAAACTATAAGTAAAAGTTATATTCAAATAAAGAATATCATCCTTAAAAAAAATTACTTTTTTTCTTCTTATTTCTTAACTAAAGATATTTTTTCGACTTTGTCGAATGCTTTAAAGATCTATCGTTTTAAGAAGCTTTTTATATTCCTTCTTCCCCATGATTTTTTCAGCCGCATATGCTCCACTTGCTGAGACAGCAGGTATACCAATTCCGGGGAAAGTACTTGCTCCACAAGTAAGCAAATTTTTAACAGATGTTTTACATCCAGGGAATAGCCCTTTTGTAGCCGATAATGCTGGGCCGTAGCTACCACAATAAGTATTGGTATACTTTTTATGCGTTAAAGGAGTGCCAAGCAATTTTATCTCAATTCTATTATCTATATCAGGTATTATTTTTCTCAAAGATTTGAGAAATATTGAACATCTTTCCTCTTTAAGTTCTTTGTAAGCTAACTCATTAGATTTTAAATTCTTCCAAATTTCCCATGGTTCATTGGCAGGAGTATACCCATGCAGGACGTGTTTTCCTTTTGGTGCCATACTCTTATCTAATACAGAAGGAATTGAGAAAACTGCTACATTTCTTTCTGCAGTAATTCCTCTCTCCCAGTTATCAACGTGTATTGCATGAATTGGTAAATTTTGTAGACCAGAGGCATCAAAACCTAAATGAATATGAAGAAAAGAACCGCATTTATTAATATCTTTAGCCTTTGGGCTCCATTTTTTTTGGAATTCTTGTGGAACTAATTTTCTGGAAGTCCAAGCATCAGTATTCATTACGACAAAGTTCGAAATAAAATTGGAACCATTTTCTAAAGTTACACCTGAGGCAATATTTTTACTAAAATTTACAGCTTCTACTTTAGAAGAAAGAATTAGTTCACCGCCATTTCTTTTGAAAGCATCAACTAGTGCCTTTACTATACTTTCACTTCCTCCCTTTGGATATTCTAAATACGATTCAGGTTTAAACCATTCATCAAATAATGTAGCCATCGCAGCAGAATTTGTATCATGCATTGGCATCCCACTTATTAAAAAACTAAGCAAATCAACCCAGTTTCTAAGGAAAGGATCATTTAGATGACTGTCGACAATATCCCCAAAACCACCATTTAGCTTTGGTAATGATTTTATATTAGGTAAGAATTTAGATGCTAATTTTATAATCTCTAAAAAATTAATTGTTTCAGGTGAACTAGAGAGGAGCGGGATTTCACTTACTATTCGACTAAGAGGTTTTATCCCTGATACAAATGAATCCCACTCATTAACAGACTTTTCACCTCTTAATAATCTTATTCTTTCTTTAAATGGTTCTTGTCCTACTTCCAAATTGAATTCGCCTTCAGGAACATTGACATGCCATCCTTGATATTTAATAAGTTCAACCTTTTCGTCAAGTAATCTAAGTATTTGCCCTAAAGGATTGGTCGTAGGCCATTTTCCGATACCACTCCATAATGAAGGACCAGATTCAAACTTATAACCTCTTATATTAAAGCTATGCGCTACACCTCCTGGTTGAGAATGAGCTTCAGTTATTAGAACTTTTTTACCTGCTAGGGCTAATAAAGAACCGCAACATAAACCCCCAATTCCACTACCTATGATTATTACGTCGTATTTATTCATCAAAAATTAAACCCTAAGAAGGAATCTTAAAGCTTAAACAAAAGTATTTGTTGTTGTTGTGATACTAAGAACAACTGCAAGAAAAAATATATAAGGGACAGCCTTAAGTGGAATATGACCTTGTCTTTTAGAAATGAAATCCATTTTTCAAAATTAAGTTATGTAAAGATAATAGTTGAAATTTGTTACGAATGTGTGTCCGTGCTCTACTTCCTTAGAAATATTTTGAAATAAAAAAGAAATTTTATTTTATTTTTTTTTAAAACCTTTTTATGATGAATAAAAAATAATATTTAAAAATGACTCTAGATGCAAAAAAAATACCACAATACACAGAAATAAAAGATTTAGAGAGTATTTCTAAAAAAGATGGAAGTGGTATTGAATATGAAGATTTAATAGGAACTTGGAAATTTAATTCCGTATGGAAGAAAGGCTCAAAAGAAATAGATAATATATCTAGTTCCATTCTTCAAGTATTATCAGCAAAATTACAATTAAAGAAAACTAATTCTCAAAATAATATAGTTGATTACGAGATAAAAAATTCAGTTAGTTTTGGGATATTATCGATTATTTTCTGTGGGCAAGCATCATTAAAAGGTCCGAGGCCTCTATTGCCCTTTTTCTTCGAGAACTTAATAATAAATATTGGAAATTTTACCTTAGTTAATAAACCTTTAAAAAAACCAGAAGAAAAGCAAATGCCTTTTTTCTCTCTAATAGCTATCAGTAAAGAAAAAAATTGGATGTGTGCTAGAGGAAGAGGAGGAGGACTCGCAATTTGGATTAAGTCTTGATCTTTTAGTGATATTCACCAGGGTGATCAACTTTTCTGACGGTAACTTTATCCACTTTTTGGCCATTAAATCTTAAAAGATCATCACCAGAGAAACTATATCCAAGTCTTTGAGCAATAAGTGCTACATCATCTGCAGTTGCAGAAGAGGTAACCTCTTTTCTTAAATTATCTTCTGACTGCATTTGTTTTAAAAATTTTCTAATTTCAGAGAAACTCATTTTAGAGATTACGTATACTTTTATATTAAAGCCTTAGAAAAAAATTAAATTGTTTTTTGCAAAGACCAATAAAACTAAATAAACACTATATTAGATGTATGACTTACTTATTTTTATATGTAGTTGGGATAGTCTTGATATGGTGGATATATCGTGTCGGTTGGGTTGAGGCTTTGAAAACAGTAATTAAAGTTTTAGTTCCTTCAATTCTTATAATTTTATTTAATATCAAAGCAGGAAGATTACTGTTCAAAAATCCTTTAGTTGGATTATTGAGTGCTTTACCAACTTCAATTTTTATTTATAGGGGTTCCCTTCCAGTCGTGGCATCTATTAATAACTGGATTGATACTAAAAGAAGCAAATATGAAGAATCCAAAGACGTAATTGATACCGATTCAATTCCTCTAGATGATTAATGTTTTAAGCTAGTCAAATCCCAGAAATAATTCTTTGTGTACTACAAGAACATCAAATAAAGATGTTCCATGGGAAGGACTTATTGGGATATTATCTACATTTAATGCCTCTGCACAAATTAGATGTCCATCCCATCTTGTATTATGTTCACTCATTCGGATTGACCAATCAATTACTTTTTTAAAGTGCTCAGGCATCTCAGATCCAATTTTTCTGCATATTTGGCAAAGATTTGTAAGAAGGGGCGGTTTGGATGGCCTTTTTAAATCTTTAACAAGACTTGGTTGTGTAAATACACTGGTGTATCTGATGTAGTCAATTAATTCATAATCTTCATCTGAAAGTTCTGCTTTATTCAATGCTATTTCAAATTCTTCTACAGGGGTAATTGGCCTCTTAATTATCTCATTTTTCATTATTATCTGATTCTGATAAATCCTTTTCCTCTGGTTCTTTAGTAACTTGGTCGAGATCATTGGTAAATTTTTTCTGAGGAGATTTTGGTAAATTTTCGCTCTCTGGCTCATTAATTACTTGATCTATCTCGTTTTGAAATTCATTCGATGCTTTTTTTAAGCTTTTTAATGTTTTGCCAAGTTGTTTTCCTAATTCTGGTAATTTCTTGGGACCAAAAATTAATAGAGCTAGAATTAAAATTACTGTTACTTCTGGTAAACCTACCCCAAAGATATTCATGATAGAAGTCTATTTAATTCATTATTAAAATCTAATATTAATATAATCTAATGATTTGAAAATATCATTTTATAAACTCGCTTTGTTACTCTTCAAAGAAGTTTATAAAAAATAATTGTAATTATTACTCCCTTTAAAAAAACTAACCAAAGTAGTTGGTAATCATTTAATTTTAATTTTTCTTGGTACCACTTAATAAGTATTTTGTGTCTTTTAATTATTCTTTTTATTAATTTCAAAATCTATTTTTTAGATAAGACTAACTTTATATCAAAACTGTATAGGATGGAAATGATAAATTAATAAATTTTGGTTATCAGTAAGTACAAATTTTTTAAATAAGTAATCACATTTAATCCAAATTATTTTTGGCTTTCTTATTCTTTTAAAAATTAGCTTTGCATAAATCAAACTAAATTACAAAAATGTAATTAACTTTTTTTAAATATAATGAAAATCTTATTATCAGCTTTTTTCTTATTTGCCTTTATACCTCCATCAAAGGCAGTTACTACAAAAATGTTTAAAGTCTTGGATACTTGTGCTAGATATCGTCTTGGAGAGATTGATGCTAAACAAGCTATAGAAAAACTAAAATTAAAATCTAAGAATTCTTCCGAAATTGACTTAAAAAATATTTTAAGTAATTACTGTTCTGTATTTACCCCAAATGAAAATATAAAATTCTAAAAATTATTTTTAGAGATCTTAAATTTTTTTATTCCAATTATAATTTTTTAATTTTTCTTTTATTTCATTTACTCTCTTATTGTTAGTAATTTTTAAATTAAAAAGTATTCCCAAAAAAAGAATGAGAAATAAAAAACTATATATTGCAAATTCCATAAGAATAGATATATTCAACAACATTAGTAAATTAAAGGAATCTTTTAGTATCTTTTAGAACAATGTTTGAAAAATTTATCAAAAACTTTGTTGTTTTTGGTCACAGAAAAATAATTATTGCTTCTAAGATGAAGTTTTATATAAATTATTTTGCAGATTGGAGATAAAGTACCACAATTTTCTTTACTAGATCAGAATGGCACTAAAAGGTCAAATAATGGATTAAAAACTCCCTTAGTTTTGTTTTTCTATCCAAAGGACGACACCCCGGGATGCACTATAGAGGTTTGCGGATTTAGAGATAAGTATGACCTTTTTAAAGTCCTTGGTGCTCAAGTTTGGGGGGTAAGTAATGGTAGTTCTTCAAGCCACTTGGCATTTGCCAACAAAAATAAATTACAATATCCTTTGTTATGTGATAAAAATGATTCACTAAGAAAAACTTTCAAGGTACCCAAAGTACTTGGTTTATTAGATGGAAGAGTTACCTATGTTATTGATAGAAATGGGTTTATTAAACATATCTTTCGAGATTTGTTGAATGGGCCAGAACATATAAAAGAGGCAATAAGAGTCTTAAAGGAAATTCAAAATCAGTAAATTAATTATTCAAACCCTTAGAAATTAATATCTTTTCTTATAGGATGTTTTCTATTAATAAATCAAACTTTATGAAAAAAATAGGGATGCAAGCAGTTGATGAAGCAATTGAAAATGGTATTGACCTAGATGGTACTCCAATCCCCTCAAAAATGCTTGAGCTTTACAACAGGATTATGAACGAAGAGAACAAAAGAGAAAGAAGCGGAGTTAAAAAGTCAATGAGAAATAGATGTGTTAAAACAGGTTCCAAGCATTTTGATAAAGAAACTTTAGATCAATTATTAATTGATTCTGGTTGGGAAGGCCTTAAAGAAAAAGAAATTTTATTTTTCTATAATAATTAAAGTTTATTTAAACCATCCTTTTTTAATTGGAGTTTTTTCTTCTTCTTTTTTAATAGAAGCTATTTTGACAGCTTTCTTAAAAGCTAAGTTAGCTTCTACTACTGTTATTGTTGATATAAGAAATAAGCCTGAAATACCTATTAATTGTTCTGTTTGACTTGGTTCTTTATCACCTTGCAAAATTATTCCTATAACAAACCATGCAGTTACTACTCCAGTAGTAATGAAATATTGTAACCATCTTCTCTGATATAGATAACCAGTTCCAACTCCTGGTAAGAAATTAAGTAGTGATGCGACCCATCCACTTGAAGAAGCTAATACTTGTTCTTTTGATAATTTATCCATTTAACTAGGTGTTAATTAAATGAGAATTTATGTAAGCAAAAGATATGACTGCGCAAACTACCCAACTAAAAGGCAAAAACATTCTTATTTTTTCTTGCTTATCTTTCATTCTTCTATTATGGAAAAGATTTTATGAATTCGTGGTTTAAAAAATTTATAAATTTATTGAGAAAAAAGACGGCTAAAAATAACCGTCTTTTAAGTAATAAGTTTTTTGAAAAAAAAAACTATGCTTTTCCTTTAGTTCCGGAAAGTAATTTAAGCTCATTCTTGACTTCTTTTTCCCTTTCTTCAAGATGTTTTAATTGAGATTTAAAAGCATCTTCTAGTCTTTTTCTTTGGGTTGTGATTTCATCAAGTTCTTCTTGATGATGGTTTTTCTTGAGTTCTTTCATCTCGGTATCAGAAATAACAAATACTGGACGATATGAAGGAGTTTCAAAAAGAAGATCAAACATTGAATACATAGTGACCTTTGAATTAAGTACAGATCAAATATCTTACAAATATTTGAATCTTGAAAGGATACAAACCGAAAAAAATTATACGGCAAATACACCGAATTTCGGTTTACCTAACTAAACCGGCCAGTATTTACCGATCTATTTTTTATCGGTAATGTAATGTACAAGTATATTCGGATATGAGCTGAGGATGTTTTAGAAATAAAAATGGATTTAATTATTACTTCCAGATTAGTAATTCCTTCAAGAGAATTAAAATGGCGTTTTTCTAGATCATCTGGCCCGGGAGGTCAAAAAGTAAATAAAACTAATACTAGAGTAGAAATTATTTTTAATATCAAAGAATCAAAAGTCTTAAATGATTATCAAAAGAAAGTTTTAATGAAAAAATTGAAAACCAAATTAGTCAATGACTGTATATGTCTAGCCGTCCAGGAAGAAAGGAATCAATTACTTAATAGACAAATAGCTATAAAAAGAATTAGCTCAGAAATTAGAAATTCATTAAAAAATTCATCAAAAATTAGAAAAGCTACAAAACCATCTAAAGCTTCTCAAAATAGAAGGCTTGACTCCAAAAAAAAACGGGGAGAACTAAAAAAGAATCGACAGATAAAATATTAAATTATTTAAATTAATTTTGATGAAAATATTTTCTAACTATCAATGTCTAAATTGGATTATTTTATGGATATCTTTGATTTGACTTCTTTTCATTAAACTTCCAAATAAATGAAAAAAGAATATGATTTTTGGTTAATTGATTCTAATTCAGTTGGAGTAATTCGTTTTTATAAAAATAACGAAAATAAAGAGGATTTGATCGAATTTATGTTTATTGAAGAGGGCATCGTCATGGGTATTCATGGAGAAAATCCTCCTTTAATGAAAACAAGAAAAGAAATGAAGATCCAAGATGCAAGATTATTTTGGAAAAAATTAATAAATGAAGGATGGGAAAAAACCAATCCTAAATGGTAAATAATTTTTCCTTTTAAAATAATTTCAAATTTAGAAAAATAAATTTATTTCTCAAAAACGAATTTTTTAAATTTTAAAATGTTTTCCAATATCAGTTACTAAATTCAAAAAACTAAATTATGAATATATTTTATTTATAAATTTATACGCTTATAAAAGTTCCTTTAGGATATAACTCTGTAATTCTATTCTTTTGTATAATTTTTCTTTTCTTAAGGTCATTTTCATATCTATTTAACATCATCAAATAATTAGTAGATCCAAACAAAAACAAAAAAATAATGAATTGAAATCCTGCCTCTATGTTCATAATTTTATATTTAAACTTTATTTAAATTTGACAACTTTTTTATAAAAAGCCATCAGTATTTATATCTATTTAAAAGAAAAATTAATATCTCTATAAAATTAAAGGATTTTTTATAGGAATATATAAGTTAATTTATTAATTTTCAATAGCAATTTGTTTGGACAATGCTTAGCATTTAAAAAAAACAAATTTGAATAATAATTTATCAGAACAAGCTTTTAATCAACTCCTTTTGCAAATTGCGGGTAAAAAATTAATAGATAGTCTTAATATGATTGATTCAGATTCAAAATCAAAGATTGAAAAATGCATAGCTATCACTAATGAAGAATATTCTTATGCATTATCATTACAGGCTGATTGTGTTCCAGATTCTAAAAGAATGATAATTCAAGCTCAAAAAAAATTAGAAAGTCTCAACTCATTGTTGACTTTAGCGAAATTAATATAAATTTTAAAACGAT
Organism: Prochlorococcus sp. AG-469-F22; assembly: GCA_003211655.1. Classification (GTDB taxonomy): domain Bacteria; phylum Cyanobacteriota; class Cyanobacteriia; order PCC-6307; family Cyanobiaceae; genus Prochlorococcus_A. The sequence continues at coordinate 35,075 of QCSC01000003.1, forward strand.
TCCTATTTACTTTATAAATTTGAATATCTGATTCTTAAATTTTAAAAAGTAAAAAATGCAGGAAATTAGTAATAATGAAATAGCGTAGGAACCACCTAATGGATTTGTATTAGGCGCGCCATAACCAACTAACCAGACAGGCGCTTCTTTAGATATATTTATTAAACCATTATTTAAAACAAACCAAATACCGACAAGTCCACCATGAAGACCAATAGCACCCCACAATGATCCCTCATCTTTTAATCTTATAATTGAACAAAGGATTCCTAAAGTGAATAAACCTAAAAGAATGCCTAATGTATTCCAAAATGGCATTTTGAATCCAATATGAACAAGGCTAAAAACTATAGATTGACTAATTAAAGCAACTTTTATTCCAAATTGAAGTTTTAAGTCTTCTAAAAGCCATCCCCTAAAAATTATTTCCTCAGCAACCCCAATGCCAAAAGTAAGTAAAATCCCATTTAATATTATGTCTGAAGACAATCCTCCTGAAAAAGTAATGTAATTACTTTTGAGTAATGGTATCAAAATTAAAATTAGTAATATTAAAGCAAAAATAATCCCTTGAGAAAAAGATAAGATATTATTCAAAAAAGTTTTATTATTTAAACCAAGTGTTTCCCAACTATTTCTTATTTGCCATCGAAAATTAAACCATGCAGGCATTAAGGAAATAAATAATAAGAATGTAAATATCGTTCCTATTAAGGATAAAGTTTCTTTGCTTAAACTTAAGAATAAAAATGACTGTGAGAATATCCAACCTAATAAGTAAAGAAATGGGATGAAGACTATAGTTGAAAAAATTTTAGTTTTATGAAGAAAAATAATGTTTGTTTGATTTTTGCTTTTCTTGTTTGAATTATGCATATTTTTTATTTAATAAATTATTTAAGCTAAAATTTTTTTATAGACTTATCTATATTTTTTGACGAACCTGCCTTTCCAGTTAAGACTCTAAAAATTTGTTGTAAAAAATTCGAATTTTTATTTTTATTATGAATTTCTTTTTTAGATAGGTGCGATAAATCTCTATAAAATTTTCTGGTAATTTTATCTTCTTCTTCGCTAGGCCAAAGTAAATTAGAACCTTCTTCATATTCTTCCTTATATCTTTTTTTATTCATTTTTTTTTTGCATATCTAAACAATGTAAATTCTACTTATTGCCAATACTTAAAAGTATTCTTTACTGAGTTTGTATATTTATTTAAATGTAAATGGAACTTAATTTCAAGACTTTAATGTTTACAGCATTATCTCCAATACTCATTGTTGCAGCAATTCTTGTGGTTTATTTATTTCATTAAGTTCAATTTTTTTATCTATAAATTTCTAATTTAAATAATTTTCAAGGGTGGATAATCCCAGTTTTTTCTAAAATAAAGGAAAAAATTGCTATTGCAGCCATAACTGTAAGGATTTTGTTCTTATTGATGAAATCCATATTAGATATAGATAATTAATAACTAGTGCTCTTTTTAAAAGTTAAGCGTATTTAGTTTTATATTCAATTATTTTTTTCAAAAAAAAAACATATTATATTAATAAAAATTTTCATAAAGAACGATAATAAACTGTAAATTATATTTAAATTTAGTTTAAAGATTATTTTTATGGATAAAAAAGGAGCAAAAGGCTATTGGATATCAACGGCAAAAATAATTAATCGGGAATTATTTGATGAGTATGTAAATAAAGTTACTCCATGGCTAAAAGAAGTTGGTGGGGAAGTATTTGCAAAAGATACAGAACCATTAGGAAAGGAACGAACTGAGGATTCTAATTTAGCTGTTATTTGTGAATTTTCTTCCATGAGGGAAGCAGTTGAAGCTTTTGAATCTGAAGAATATAGAGAACTTTCAAAGTTGAGAAGAAAAGCAACTGAGAATTCTACCTTTACAATAATGGAGGGTTTCGATGAAGCTGCAAAATTAAGAAGAGCGATGGGGAAATAATTTGTTATTCATAATTTCTGTAATTTCTATATATAGTAATTAATAAGAGAATATTTATAAGAAATAAATGGAACAAAGCTATGTTGGAGATTTAATACCTTCTATAAACTCCTATCAGAAAATTATTGATCAATACGAAAGAGGTTTAAAAAAAGGAGAATTTTATGAGGAGCCGATTGGAGAAGATTTAATTTATCCAGATTGGTAAAAAATGCTTACAACAAAAATTACTTATGCTCTAGCAGATTGGATTAGAGAGTGGCGAAAATGTAGAAAAGAAAATCCATCTCTTGATGATTGTATAAAGTTTACAGAATGGAAAATAGAAAATTATGAATTAACAGATAGTGATCGTATGATAATTGAGAGTATTTTACTTTATGAAACTGAAGAAAGTTGAAAATTTTATTAATCTAATTTTTAATATAAATTTCTCCCCTTCCAAGTCCATCCATTTCCAGTAACTGTTCTATAAATAGATAAAAAACTTATATAAATTACAATAAGTCCGCCTATGCTATTGAGGTACCAGTAATTGTTAGGGATATTAAATTTATTCTTAAATATTAGCCTTTTTAATCCATAACTAATAATAGATATAAAAGAAATTAGAAAAGTTAGTAAATATAGCTTTGTATTATCAGTAAAATTAATTTTTATTAGTGATATCATAAATAAAATCAAAGGAAATGAATATAAGAAAAATACAAATATTGATGCACTTAGTGATTTTAAAATGTTTTTTTCAAGGCCTAGGAACCAGTTTTTACTCCATCCCTCTATTAATGAATTTAAATTTCTATACATATTAAGAGAGATATCGTTAATTGCTATAGAAAAATTTAAATTTAAATTATTTGATTTTATTTTTTCGGCTAATGCTAAATCTTCAACGACTTCATTATATGTTTCTAGATGTCCGCCAATTAGATCATAAGATTTTTTTTTAAATAGCATAAATGGACCTGCGGCAAAAGAATCTTTATTTGATGAATCATTAGTTTTAAAAATTGGGAAACCTAGCATAAGAAGACTAGTCATTATTGGTTGGACCATCCATTCTGCTAAGCAATTACAATTTATTTTTGGAGCTAAAGATAATAAATCAATATCATCTGTACAAGATTTTAATAATGCATTAAAAATACAATTTTTACCAATTATGACGTCCGCATCTATAAATAAAATCCAATCAGTGGTTAATTGTTTTGATCCTTTATAGCAAGCCCAATTTTTCCCAACCCAATTTTTGTCACTTGGTCTATCCCCAGACGAAATAATTTCTATATCATCATTTTTTTGAAAATATTCATCTTTGCATTTTATAGCCTCATGATAAGTATCATCAGTACTTGAATCATCAACAATTAAAATTTTAAAAGTTTGGCAAGGTTTTTTTATTTCACTTAATGCTTTTAGGCAATTGACTATATTTTTCTCTTCATTATAAGCCGGTATTAAAATTGATAAGCTCTCATTAAGTGGCTTTGAATAAACAGAATTTTTTAAAAAAGGTGCTTTATTAAAAATATATATTTCATACCATAATGAAAATAATATTAGAACAAAAGATAAAAAACCTAAATACAAGAGAATGCTATTTGTATTTAAAATCATTTCCTGGCTCTTATAGTTAGGATCTCTATATACTTTTTTAATATTAAAAGTATGGCTTTAAAATCTACTTAAATAATATAGAACAAACAAAGCATTAGAATTCTCGTATAAATCGATAATAAAGTAAATCAGCATATTTACGGATTTACTTGAAATAGAGATAGGAGTAATTTATGAATGTTGAGTTAGGAGGCAATCTAAATGATTGATAGTCCGCCTGAAATTTAGCAAATTTACTAATATAGGAAGTGTATTCCTGACAATGGGATTAATCGAAAAATAAAGTTCAATCAATTAGTCTGATAAGACTTCGCTTTATAATTACCAGCGACAAAAAAGAACTAAATTTATCGAGAAGTATCCCCTAATCCAACTATTTTTAAGCTCATGAATAAATGAACTTTATAATATGTTTTATAAATCCTGAAAGTAGGAAATAAGAAATTTAAAAGAGGACTGTTATCACAGGCCTCTTTTTTACTGATTTATATAATTTTAAACGTTTATTATTAGTAAATATTATTTTTCAATTTGAAATAAATTATATTTATAAAATGAAAGAGAAAAATTTATTCCCCTCTATCGAGCCAAGAGAAAAGGGCTTTTTACAAGTAAGTAAAATCCATTCTATCTATTGGGAAAGATCTGGAAATCCCAAAGCTAAAAAGATATTAGTAATCCATGGTGGTCCTGGAGGAGGAAGTCAGCCAAGATACAGGAGATATTTTAATCCTGAAAAATTTGATATTGTTCAATTTGATCAAAGAGGCTGCGGTTTTTCAAGACCTTTTTCAGAATTAAGAGAAAATACAACAGGCGACTTAGTAAATGATATTGAAAAATTAAGAGTACATTTTAAAATACATTCTTGGCATTTGTTCGGGGGTTCATGGGGATCTACTCTAGCTTTAATTTATGCAATTAAAAATCCATCAAAAGTCTTAAGTATGACCTTAAGAGGAATATTCTTATGTAGAAAATTTGAACTCTTATGGTTTTATCAATATGGCGCAAGTGAGATATTTCCTGAAGAGTTTGAAAAATATATTGCAGTAATTCCCAAGGATGAAAGGGTTGACTTGATAGCTTCTTTTTACAAATATCTAACCTCCTCAGATATTGAACTTAGATCAAAAGCTGCCGCTGCCTGGACAAATTGGGAACTTTCTACAAGCCATCTTATAAAAAGAGATATTGATGTTGGTAAAAGTAAAACTAATTCCTTTTCGGATGCTTTTGCTAGAATAGAATGTCATTATTTTATAAATAAGATCTTCTTAGAAGAAGATTTTATTTTGAAAAATATAAATATTATAGAATCCATACCAACTAAAATAATTCAAGGTAGATATGACGTAGTTTGTCCTGTAAGGAGTGCTTGGGACCTTAGTAGAAAATTAATTAATTCAGAGTTAATTATCGTAGATGAAGCTGGTCATTCAATGAGCGAAAAAGGCATCACATTGAAATTATTAGATTCAGTTGAAAGATTAGAAAGTTTTTAGGCAAATTTTATTAAAATTAAATTTATCAAGCGTTATAGACCATTATCTTCGATATTTTTAGCAATACTTCTTAGTAACTCAACGATATCAGAATCATCACATTCTGTATCCTCTTTCAGCAGAATACATTCATCTCTAATGCTTACATTAGTACTCCACCAAATTCCTGAACTATTAGTATCGTCCCATTCAAATCTATCGGACATTACTACTATGAGTTCACTTTGATTTCTTCTTTAATATCTTCTTTGATTTCTTCCTTTACTTCTTCTGGCCATTCAATATCAAATCTTGCATACTCTTCGGTTGCAAATCCTTCAGGATGGTGCTTAGAAATTTTTCTTCTTCTAACAAAAACGTGGTCAACTCTTTTCTCTTCGTCGGGGGTAACTGTTCTTTCAATTTCTATAACTTCAGTAAATTCTGTTGATTTAAGCTCGATTGTAGGTTTCTTCATGCTTACAATAAATAACATATACACATTAAAGGTTGATACTGATGATCGTGGATTTATAGTTGTAACTTATTTAACTTAAATTCTTTTTAAAAATAAATTTTTTGACGGCTTTTAAGGTTTTAATTTTTTGAATAAATTAGATTTATAATTCAAGATTTAATTCATATTGAAGATCACCTTTTGGTTTTATATTGATCTTTTTAGGATGATTTTTTTTCTTAATTAATGATGTTCTTCTAGAGCCGTGTTTTAAATATACTTCTTTTGAAATATCCCAATAACCATCTATTTGAGTTATTTCTTGAATCTTTTTTCTGGCAATCTTAGTTGTTTTTGAGAGGTCGATTATTGGTTTTGCATATTCAGAATTTGAATACTCACTTGAATTGAAATTTTCCATCAACCAAGGTTCATGTATAAAGTTATCAGGATAATGTTTTATCTCCGGTAACCACTTTCTAATAAAATTCCCTTTTGGATCATGATCTTTCCCTTGCTTAGTAGGATTATAAATTCTATTTATATTTATAGAGGTTGTACCTGATTGCATTTGGCATTGATTCCAATGAATTCCAGGCTCATAGTCAATAAATTTGGATGCCAATACTGAACCAGAATCTTGCCATGGTATCCATAAGTTGTAGCTTGCAAAAGACATCAACATTGCACGCATTCTGAAATTAAGCCAGCCATTACAATTTAAAGATCTCATGCGGGCATCTAAGAAAGGAAAACCAGTTTTACCTTCACTCCATAATTGGAGTAAATCATTATCTTTTCTCCTAATTTTTTGGAAATATGGATGAAATTCTTTAAATTCTAATTCTGGTTCACTTTCAAGTTTTTGAATAAAGTGACAATGCCAAGTTAATCTACTTTTTAGCATTTTGGAATTAGTATTTTTAATTAAATTAGCTTTATAAAAAATCTCTTTTAAAGATATACAGCCCCAACTTAAATAAGGAGATAGTCTTGAACAGCTATCAAATGATTTCTCGGGACTTGAAATGTCTTTTGAGTAAGAATTTAATTTCTTACTCAAAAAATATTCCATTCTTTTTAGACCATTTCCCCTCCCACCCTTTAATCTTCCTTCACATAAATCATCTTTAAAGCAAAAGAAATTATCTGGTGGTATTGCCCCAGTATCAATTTCTATAGGATTAATATTTGAAGGCTCTAATAATAATTTTTTTCTCCATATTTTTTTTCCATTTTTTTGACCAATTATTTCTATCTAGATTTCCTCTAAAAACAGAAAATTGTAAATATTCCTTCCAAATTATTTTTTTCATTGAAGCCCATTTTCTAACTTCTTTATCTCTTTTATATGTAAAATAGTCACCAGTTTCTTGATGGCTATAAATACCCTTTATATTGAATTTATTAGATATCTCATCAAAAATTTCAATAACTTTACCTGTTCTAATTATTAAAGGTTGTCCAATATTTTCAAGTGAATTTCTTAAATCTATAAGGCTCTCCTTGCAAAACTGCCACTGTCTATCTGAATAAGTTTTT
>QCSC01000004.1 GCA_003211655.1 Prochlorococcus sp. AG-469-F22
TCACTTCTCAATCAACATCAACAGATAATATTACCATTACAAATAACTCTGAAGCGTCTCAGGTGCCCCCTCCAGGGCGCTCAGATCTTGCAGATATCACTTCTCCTATGGTTGGAACGTTTTATAGAGCTGCAGCCCCAGGAGAGGATCCATTTGTTGATTTAGGAAGTAAAATTACTATTGGGCAAACGATTTGCATACTTGAAGCTATGAAGTTGATGAACGAAATTGAATCAGAGTTTAATGCTGAAATTGTAGAAATTCTTGTTGAAAATGGCACACCAGTAGAGTTTGGACAAGTATTAATGCGCGTTAAACAGTCTTGAATCTTTAGTTAAATCAAAAGCTGCTTTTATTGCTTCAACCATACTTTGAGATTGAGCTAAACCTTTTCCTGCAATATCAAATCCAGTTCCATGATCGGGAGATGTTCTGATAAAAGGTAAACCGATAGTTGTATTAACTGAGTAATTAAGGGCTATAACTTTTATTGGAATTAATCCCTGATCATGATACATAGCAAGAATTCCATCATGTGTTGGAGCTGTTTTATCTCTCCAAGCTTTTGAAGATGAATTCCAGCAAGTATCAGGAGAAATAGGACCTGATACTTGGACTCCTTTATTTTGATTACCCCAGCTAGTAACCGCATTTTTGATCCAATCTTTTTCTTCACTTCCTAATATCCCCTCTTCACCAGCATGAGGGTTTAATCCAGCAACTTTTAAAATGGGTTTGTTGACATAGGTTTTGCAAAATTTTGCAAACAAATCTAATTTTGTATGAATTAGGTTTTTAGATAATTGTTTTGGTACTTCGCATAAAGGTATATGGGTAGTTGCCAATAAGGTGTTAAATCTCCAACCAGTGATTGGAGATTTAGCTGTAAATAACATACCGACATCCTTAACCTGACAAGATTCTGCCAATAATTCTGTTTGACCTGAATAATTATGGCCTGCTAGAGACCATGACTTTTTACAAATAGGTCCAGTAACTAGTGCTGCATTTGTATACTTCTGAACAATTTCAATAGCTTTTTTTAAATAAAAGAAACTTGCATTACCATTACTTTTTTTTTGTTTATTTATTTCAAATGGAATTCTAATATCATGTATTTCGTAATTATTAGGATCTACAATATTTTCGACTCCTAAAGATTTAAGATTTTTATATGCATGTTCTAGGTTATTTTTTGATCCAACAATTATAAAATCAAGATTATGTGGAATTTCTTTTGAAAAAAGAGCTTTCAAAATAATTTCAGGTCCGATGCCTGATTCGTCTCCAACGCTTATGATTATTTTAAATTTATCTTCAATACTATTGCTTTGATTATTCATGATTTAATTTTAATAAGGCAATTATTTAATCCTGCTTTGTAGTTTTTATAAATAAGTTTATATCCTAATTTTTCACATAATAATTGATTTGAAACTCTTCTATTTTCTTTCCAAAATGATTGGGCTATTGGCGATAAATCTTTTTTAGCTTCTTCAAATAATATTTTTTTGGGCATTTCTAATCCAAGTAATTGGTAGCCATATCTTATAACTTCAATTTGTGAGCAAGGCTCGTCATCTGCGATATTAATTATTTGATGAAAATCCAAATTATTTTTATTTTGTATTAAGTAAATAATCGCATTTGCAATATCAGCGACATGAATTCTTGAGAAGACTTGATTTTCTTTATCTATCACTTTGATTTTTTTTGTTTTAATAGCTTCTAACGTTGACCTCCCTGGACCATAAATACCAGGTAATCTGAAAATTTGTATTGGCAAATTTGAATTAATCCATTCTCTTTCACAATTTAATCTTCTTTGACTTCTTTCTTGAAAAGGATTGGGTTGATCTTTTTCAAAAACCCAATCACCATAGGTGTTGCCATAAACACCAGTAGTAGAAAGATATCCAACCCATTTTAGAGATAAATTTTTAATCTTATTTTTAAGCCTCTTTAATACAGGGTCGTTACCATTTTTATCTGGGGGTATACAACTAAGAATATGAGTTACTCCCTCAAAGATTGAATCTTCAGGTATTGAATTATCTTCGCTATTAAAAATAAAACTATTTGGCTCATTACTTATAGATCGAGAACTTGCTAATGCTATGCCGCCTAGTTTTCTGATTGATTTTGCAAAATAGTCTCCGCTAAAACCTCCTCCAAAGATTAGGAATTTATTTTTAGCTGTAATTGGACTTGATAAATTGGTCATTAAGTATTATAAGTAGTACATATGTATTATTAAAGAAAATGCAGACTTCAATTCAGCCTGAGGTAAAACTAACGATAGTTGGTTTTGATAATTCCAATTCTCAAGTTAAAAAAAAATCAAATAATTCAAAATCTGATTTAGATTCTAAATTCTATCAAAAATTATTTGTAATACTTTTAGTATCGTGTGCATTTTTAATATTTCCTGAATCCCCAAAAGATTCAGAAGTTTTATGCAAAAAATATTATTCTACAAAGGCTTGTATGGTCTGGTAATTACGCGGCATTATATTCATCATTCTCAAACTCGTAATTTTTATTTTTTTTATTCATAAAGGTAGGATTAGCCCATTGTAATAACCTTAAAGCTAATCTCAGATCACCATCTAGCCATGCTCTAATAGCCATAGCTCTTCTAGGATCATAAAATTTTTGTTTTCTATACCAATACAAAGCATTATCATCTGATTTGTCACCGTTGCATGATAAGCATGCTGGGACACAATTTTCGGTTGTACTCAATCCCCCCTGGCTTCTAGGAAGTACATGGTCAATTGATTCTGAAGGTTTTCCGCAGTATATGCAACTTTTTCCTGTAAATGTATGAATTGATTTTCGCCATTGCCTTAATCTGAATTTAGGGCATAAATCTTCTAAAAAGACAGCATCATTAATGTGCATTCAGATTATTTAATTTCCTACAATTTTGACCGATTCAATATAAAAGTCAATAGGTTGTTTATTATTTTTAAGACTATATTTACTAGATTGAATATATTTTATGTATTTAATTATACCTAATAAGTAATATTTAATTTATAAGCTAAATGTAATTAAATATACTTTTTAATGTTAATAGCTATATCTATCAAAGGTTTCTTCGGAGTAGTCTTGATCGGTTTCTTCTAGTTCTCTTTGTAATCTTTGTCTTTTTTCTTCATTGTCTGCCTTTTCTCTTTCTATCCTTTCCGATTCTTTCCTCATATCCCTTTCTAATTTTCTATTTGGATTAAGTTTTTCTAAATATTTAACACAATAACTGAATTCTTCCCGTTCTCTTACCACTGTTTCGACAATTTGAGCTGCAGCTTGTTTTGGAGATATTTTAAAAAAACCTCCTTTTTGTTTTTTCATATAGGTATAAGCAGCTTCCCAGCTACTTTCATGATCATTTCCTCCATCTCGCATAGTGCAAAATATTTCTGCTCCAAATCCACCTGAAATTGCTTGCGGGGCAAACAATAGTGACGGAACAACTATTGCAACTAAAGGAAAAACAAATTTTATCTTTTTATTCCTTTTCATTAGTTTTTTATCTGTCTATATAAAAAGTATCTTTAATTTGGATTATGTCTAGACATATTTAAGATTTTATTAGTCCAAAAATATTTAGCATTTTTACAACTAACGGCACAATTAAAAGAACAGTAACTAATCTAACTGCATGAAGGGTTGCAACTGCTGCTCCTACTCCATATTCAGTACCAACTAAACTCATACCACTAATCCCTCCTGGAGCAGCACCAAGAATTGTCGTGATTATATCCACATTAAGTAATCTGCTGGTCCATAAACCAATTGCTAAACCAGTAATTATTAGTGTAAATGTGATTAAAATTGCAGGCTTCCATAAAGTTTGTAATTCAACTAATGAGTCTTTTGTTAAGCTTGTTCCAATAACGGTTCCAATGCCTATTTCTAATACAGTTCTTGTGCCATTTGGCCACGCGGCAGGCTCAACTTTCCCGCTGATGCTTAAAATACTTGCACCAATTAAAGCACCTGCTAGTGGAGCTGCAGGGATGCCTGTTTTTAAAGCTAGTACTCCAAAAGCTGTGCCTGCAATTAAATAATAAATTAAATTTATATGTGACATTTATTAAATCAATTGTTTGGTAATAATAGTAGGAATAAATTCAAAGGCTCGGGTATATGTTCAAAATTAGTTAGATTTTTACTGCATAAAGGGCCTTCGAGTTGGCATAATATTAATAAAGCAGTATTTGTCATGACTCCACAAATTTCTTACAGAGGTAATAAAAACCCAATCAAAAAGAAATTATCTTTTTTTGAAGGTGGTCATCAACTAGAAAAGTTAGAATTTGCTCTTGCAGTTGCTCAAACTAAGGGTGATGAAGAAAAATCTTTAGTACTAAAAGAAAAAATAGTTGAATTAGGTGGAAATGTTGAAGAACCTGGTACTTAGATTACCTTGCTTATAGATGGAACGATGCTATTTTCAAAGCTTCCCCCGCTTTTTCAGTAGAAATTATATTTTCTTCAACTAATGTATTCCCCACAGCTGCTATTACTGCAATTATGTCTCTATCATTTATGTAACCTAAGTGACCGACTCTAAATATTTTGCCTTTTAAATGATCTTGTCCTCCGGCTAATAAGATGTCGTATTTATTTTTTATCTTTTTTCTAAAGTTTTCTGCATCTATATCTTCAATTTTAATTGCAGTTACAGCAGGACTTAAATGGTTTTCATCAGCAAATAATTTGAGGTTAAGTGTTTTTGTGGCTTCACTAACTGCGAGTTTATGTCTTTCATGTCTTTTAAAGATTTTATCTAGTCCTTCATCTTTCATCATTTTTAATGATTCATCTAAAGCAAAAACTAAATTTACAGATGGAGTATAAGGATTGCTATTACTTAAAAGACTCTTTTTATATGATTTCAAATTTAAATAGAATTTAGGTAAATTTGAATTTTCTGAGGCTTGCCAAGCTTTCTCGCTCATTGACACAAAGCTTAAACCTGGAGGTATCATATACCCTTTTTGAGATCCTGAAGCAACAACATCTAGTTCCCAATCATCTACCGGTACATTACAAGCTCCAATACTTGTTACGCAGTCAATAATTGATAACGCTTTTTTATGATTACGAATATGAGAACTTATTGTTTTTAAATCATTAATAACTCCAGTTGAGGTTTCTGAATGTGTAAGGATAACCGCTTTTATTTCTTTTTTATCATCTTTTTCTAAAATTGTTTTAAAATTTTCCGGATCAAGTGGTTTGCCCCATTCTGCCTCAATTTTAATCACTTCGAGTCCGAATTCTTTTGCAACTTTTACCCATCTTTGACCAAACTTGCCATTTTCACCACAAATAACTTTGTCTCCTTTGCTTAAGGTACTAATCATTCCAGCTTCCATGGCAGCTGTTCCACTACCTGTAATCGTTAAAACATCATTTTTTGTTTGATGTAGCCATTGTAGATTTTTAGTAGTGATTTCCATAAGGTCTTGAAAATCTTTACTTCTATGTCCTATGGGATGCCTTCCAAGTGCTTGTAAAACTTTTTCTGGAACTGGCGTGGGACCAGGTATCATCAATGATAATTTTTGTTGTATGGCCACTTTATTATTAATAGGTCATTCTAAGATTAGTAGTCATAGAATATTTTTCAATTACTTGATTTGAAAAAAGGATTTTCTTTACCTTTATGGGTAACTGGAGCTGCTAAGTCAGCAATAAAAAAATTAATAGGATTACCATTTGAAGATTATGAATTAATTAAAATTCCAAAAGATAAAAATTTAATAAAAATCAAGGTTCATTCTTCTGGGCTAATTAATGAAGAGTCATATGCTCTTGGAATTTCTTTTGTAGATTCTGGATTAGCTCTTGATTTAACACAAAACTTAGAAATATGGACAATCGCTTCTTTAGAACAAACTTATAAGACAAGTAATAAACAATTAGATCGAATCAATATTATTCCTGGTTACGGAGTTGGTATCGATCAAAAGACCTCTAAGATTTGCATTTCTAATTTTGCTAAAGAAGTATTAGTTGAAAATTTATTAGATATTATTCCAGAAGGATACAAACTGAATTTAGAGATTATATTTCCAAATGGAAAATTTTTGGCCGAAAGAACTAGTAATAAATCATTTGGAATTGTAGAAGGCCTGTCAATTATAGGTACTAGCGCTGAAACTTTTGTAAGTGCTTCACCTGATCAATTAAAAAATGCAAAATCTCAGCTAAAACAAATTATTGCTAATGAAGTTTCTGACAAAATAATTTTTGTTATTGGTGAAAATGGCTTAAATTTAGCAAAAAGTTCTAACATAAAATTTCCTATTATTAAAGTAGGTAATTGGTTAGGACCTTTATTGGTAGATGCTGCGATACAAAAGATTAAAACAGTAATTCTTTTTGGTTATCATGGCAAATTAATTAAATTAGCTGGAGGCATTTTTCATACTCATAATCATTTAGCAGATGCAAGAATTGAAATTCTTGTTTATTTAGCCGTAAAAGAAGAAGTTCCACTAGAAATAATTCAAAAATTATCGCAATCAAATACGGTTGAAGATGCTTTGTTAGTTCTTGAAAGTTTTAGTCTTTCTATGACTGATAAACTATGGAATAAATTATCAGATACTATTGAAAAGCGCTCTATGGAATATGTAAATAGATATACAAAAACAGATATGAAAGTTGGAGCAATAATCTTTGATAGAAATAGAACAATTCGTTGGTCAGGTAATAATAGTAAAGACTATATGTCTGCTTTCAAAGGTTTCTAATTTTAAGTGGTTTATGTTTTTGTAAATAAATTGAGGTAACTTTTATACATGAGTAAAAAATTACTAAAAAAAGAGAGAGATCCTTCAATATTAATACTAGATTTTGGATCTCAATATTCTGAATTAATTGCAAGGAGAATAAGAGAAGCAGATGTATTTTCTCTTGTAGTTAGTAACTTTACCTCTATAAAGGAGATTCAGGATATAAATCCAAAAGGGATTATTTTAAGTGGCGGCCCAAGTTCTGTTTATGAAGACAATGCACCTAAATGTGATGCAAAGATTTTTGATTTAGGGATTCCAGTTTTGGGTATATGTTACGGAATGCAATTAATGGTTAAAGAATTAGGAGGTGAAGTAATCCCAGCAATTAATAAAGCTGAATATGGCAGAGCACGAATAAATATAGATTGTGAAAGTGATTTGCTATCTAATGTCCAAGACAAATCCATTATGTGGATGAGTCATGGAGATTCTATAAATAACTTGCCTGAAGGATTTATTAAAATTTCTCATACAGAAAATACGCTTCATGCTGCAATATCAAATAAACAAAAGAAATTATTTGGTGTTCAATTTCATCCTGAAGTTATTCATTCAGAATTCGGAATGACGGTAATTAAAAACTTTGTTTATTCTATTTCTAAATGTAAAGCTGATTGGAATACTGAAACTTTTTTAGAGGAAACAATTCCACGAATTAAGCAACAAGTAGATGATAAGAAAGTTTTACTTGCTCTTTCTGGCGGCGTAGATTCATCAACCCTCGCTTTTCTTCTCAATAAAGCTATTGGTAAACAGCTTACTTGTATGTTTATTGATCAAGGCTTTATGAGAAAAGGGGAACCTGAATTTTTAATGGAATTTTTTGATGAAAAATTTCATATAAAAGTTGAATATATTAACGCTAGGGAAAGATTTATTAATAAATTAAATGGAATAACTGATCCAGAAGAAAAACGCAAGATTATTGGTAGAGAATTTATTAGAGTTTTTGAAGAGGAGAGTAACAGACTAGGTCCTTTCCAATATTTGGCTCAAGGGACTCTTTACCCAGATGTTATTGAGAGTGCTGGAACGAATTTAGATCCTAAGACCGGTGAGCGAATCGCAGTAAAAATAAAAAGCCATCATAACGTAGGCGGTTTGCCAAAAGATTTACAATTCAAATTAGTTGAACCATTAAGAAAACTTTTTAAAGATGAAGTAAGAAAGGTTGGGGGTGCTTTAGGATTGCCAGATGAAATTATAAAAAGACATCCATTTCCTGGCCCTGGCTTAGCAATAAGAATCTTGGGTGAAGTTTCTCATGAAAAACTAAACTGTTTGAGAGATGCAGACTGGATAGTAAGAGATGAAATAAAAAAAGCAGGTCTTTATAATGATATTTGGCAAGCATTTGCTGTTCTTTTACCTGTTAAGACTGTCGGGGTAATGGGAGACAAAAGGACTTATGCGTGGCCAATAGTTTTACGATGCGTATCAAGCGAAGATGGTATGACGGCTGATTGGTCGAGAATTCCTTATGAAACCTTAGAGAGAATTTCTAATAGAATTGTTAATGAAGTTGAGCAGGTTAATAGAGTTGTTTTCGATATTACTAGTAAGCCTCCAGGAACAATTGAGTGGGAATAAAAAATACTTTAATTTTTTATCTTTAACTTTTTTACAAAATTATTATGGATGAAATTATTAAATTAAGTAGGTCTACTGTTGAAAAATATCTTAATTGTCCTAGATGTTGCGTTCTTGATAAAAAGCATAAAATAAAACCTCCATCATTACCATTTACTTTAAATATTGCTGTAGATAATTTATGTAAAAATGAGTTTGATTATTATCGTGATAGACAAGAATCTCATCCTTTATTTATTGAGCATAATATCGATGCTGTACCTTTTAAACATAAAGATATAGATATTTGGAGAAGCAATTTTAAAGGAATAAGATATAAATCTACTGAACATAATTATGATTTTGGCGGTGCGGTCGATGATGTCTGGCAAAAGAAGAATGGAGAGTTAATTATTGTTGATGTAAAAGCAACATCAAGAAATAATTTTGATTGGTTTGAAACTTTCAATAAATATGATTATGCAAAAGCATATAAAAGACAATTAGAAATGTATCAGTGGTTATTTAGAAAAAATGGTTTCAAAGTTGCAGATGAAGCCTATCTTCTTTATTTTAATGGGAAAAGGAATGAGAAATTTTTTAATAATCAGTTAAAATTTGATGTGCATTGTATTAAGTTAGAGTGTTCTTCATCATGGGTAGAAGGCAAAGTTATTGAAACAGTAAGACTTCTCAGATCTAATCTGTTCCCTTCTCCATCTTTTAAATGTGAATATTGTAATTATTTAAAAAAGCGTTGGCAGTTGTCACAAAATTAATTAATGACATTGAAAAAATAATATTATTGGATAATTCTGGAAAAATTTTTAAATAAAGATAATCTTTAAGTAGACAATAAATTTTAGATTTTGGTTAGACCGAAAAGTCCTGATAATAAAATTAGCAATCATTTACAACAAGATGTTGTCAAAATTGCAGGCAAAACAATCTTTATTAATCCATTTTTGTATTGGAGAAGGTTTGATGAAAATACCAATAGATGGTTAAGAGAGCCAGGACAGATGTCAGAAGAGCAAATCCAGCCAAACAGAAATCGGTTTTATCCTGAAATTGACTGGGCTGATTTAAGTCAAGATCAAAAGCTCGTAAAAGATGCAAGTGTAGAAATGTTTCTGAAGACTTTGGAGCTTATAAGTACATTTCATCCTCAGCTTAACTCTGGGCAATTATTAGAAGTTGAGAGAAAAATGGCAATTACAAAAAAGCTACCTTTTGAAAAGTGGGTAACAAAGTCTTTTGCTAAAAAAGCTAGAGCTGAAGAAAATGAGAAAAGGAAATTTCAAAGAGATAGATTTATCAGAAGTTGGAAGGAATGGCTAAGCCTTGAAAATACTCAACAAGCTCTACTACCTATAATTGTCGTTGTATTTGTCTCAGCATTTATTGGTTGGTCTTCAGGTGTTTCAAAAAACAGTTGTAATCCTTACTTTGAACAAAACTTAGATCAGTCAATATAAACCGTTTTATTAAATAGAATTTAATATTATTTTGATAATTTTTGATTTATTATTTGGGGTAATATAAAAGAAGTTTAGTTTTTAAGTTAACTTATTATTAGATTTATGGATAACAAAGAGCAAGAAAAAGATATATCAAGTTTAGAATTTGATAAAGGTAAGACTCGAAATGATTATAAATTTTTAGTTCAAAAACTAAAAAATATAAAGGAGATTATTACTTTGTTAGAAAACAAGTTTTTGCAGAAAGAGATATAAATTTTTGAAAAATAGTAACTTCAATAATAAGTTCCCTTCTTTTAATAAAGAGCCTTTGGTTTTCTATTTAATTACTACTTTTACTTTTTTATTGATATTAATTAGATTAATTTTTCTTCAATTATTAAATCATGAGACTTATAAAAAAATGTCTGATGAAAATAGAATTAGGCTAATTTCTACTCAACCAATTAGAGGGAGGATACTAGATAAAAATGGATTAATATTGGCAGATAGCCGTTTTAAGTACTCTTTAATAATTAAACCTCAATACGTCAGCAAAGAAGTATGGCAGAAATATAAATCAAAGATTTCGAAATTATTCAATATTTCATCTGATTCACTTCAAAAGAAATATTCTTATGGTTTAAAAAATAAAAATTTTTTAATAACTCTATTAGATGATTTAAAAGTTGATCAAGTTATCAAATTTAAAGAAAATGAAAATATCTTAAATGGCTTAGAGATTTCAACAAAAATGATTAGAAATTATCCTTATAAAACTGTTGCTTCTCATGTGATTGGTTATACCCAACCCATTACAGATTCTGAATTTAATATTTTGTCCAAAAAGGGTTATAAATTAAATGATTTAATAGGAAGAACTGGAATTGAGTTTGTTTATGAAGATCATATAAGAGGAGAATGGGGAGGAGAAATGATTGAAGTGAATTCTTCCGGCACTTTTACAAAATCTTTAGGTATTAAACCATCAAAACAAGGGAAAGATCTTGAATTGACAATTGATTTGAATTTACAATTAATCGCTGAAGAAGTACTTAAAGATAAAAATGCAGGAGCAATAATAGTTATGGATCCAAGAGATGGTGCTATAAGAGCAATGGCTAGTAAACCAACTTTTGACTTGAATTTTTTTTCAAAAGAATTTAAACCAGAAAAAGAATATAATGCTCTGTTCAATTCTCCCGCTAAACCATTATTTAATAGAGCTTTAAATGCATATGATCCAGGAAGTGTTTGGAAAATTGTAACTGCTATAGCTGGTTTAGAAAGTGGAAGGTTTCCTCCTGAAACTTTTTTAGAAACTAAACCTTGTATTACATATGGAAGTCAATGTTTTAGAGAACATAATGACTTAGGGTTCGGAACAATAGGTTATGAAGATGCATTGCGAGTTTCAAGTAATACTTTTTTTTATCAAATTGGCTATGGCGTAGGTGTAGATGAAATTTATAACGTTTCTAAGAAGCTTGGCTTTGCCGCACTATCTGGAATCGAAATTTCCGAACAAGAAAATGTAGGTTTAGTGGCAAGTAGTCAATGGGCTAAAAAAGGGAGAGGCTGGGGTGAACCAGGAAGAACTCCTTGGGTTCCAGAGGATATCGCGAGTATGTCTATCGGTCAATTTGTTGTCCAAGTTACTCCTATTCAAATAGCTCGTGCATATGCCGCAATCGCGAATGGTGGTTATTTAGTCACTCCTCATTTATCTAAAAAAGAAGATCAAACATTAATAAATCAAAAGCGTATAAAAATTGATATTGATCCAAATAATCTTCAGTTAGTGAAAAACGGATTAAGAAAAGTAGTTGAATCTGGAACAGGAGTCTCTATCAATTATGGGGTATCTAATCTTCCTCCAGTTTCAGGCAAAACTGGTACTGCTGAAGATGGGGAAGGAGGTTCAGATCATGCATGGTTTGTTTGCTTTACTCCTTCTGATAAAAGTGAGTTGTTAATAGTTGCTTTTGCACAAAATACGCCTGGAGGAGGATCTGTACATGCACTGCCTATGGCTAGAGAAATTTTAAAAGTTTGGAATGAAAATAAATAAATATAATTCGCCTAAATTTTTCTAAAAATAATTTATATTTTCAATTTTTTCATTTGTGAAAGTCGTTTAATTATATCTTCTATTGTGTTTATATCCACTGGTTTACTAAATGAAGATAACAGTTGTCTACCCAATACTTGACTTCCTAAATGTACTAATTGAATTCGTAATGAGGTTAATAATTCTAATCCGACGCCACCAGAAAAAGTTGCAATTGCAATTGGCTGACCATTAAATAAATTTCTAAAATCATCTCCTGATAAGGATAGCCATGCTATGAGATTAGAAAGAATTGGAGGTATCGAACCGTTATATTCAGGAGCACATATAATCCATTTTTCTATAGCAAAAAGCTTTTCTTTTATTTCAATTATTTCGACAGGAATATTTTCTTTTGTATGAATTCGTGGATTGAATAAAGGTATATCAAAAGTAGTAAGATCCAAAATTTCAGAATTGAATTTTAGTTCATGACTTTTTTCTTGAAATTTTTTTGAAAGTTCTAGATTTTTTCCACAACTTGCTGAAATGATTATTAGATCTTTTGAATCAGGCATAAATAAAAATAATTTGGTTTAGTAGTTAGCTCCACTCTTACGGTGATGAACGGCAGTTAGACTGTCAGATTTTAATATATTGCCGTGTAAAACCTCAGCATATATTACCCAGTGATCTCCGCATTCCATTCTTTCTTTTACAGAAGCATCTAACCATGCTAATGACTCAGGAATTATTACTTGATCATTAGGTGTTAATTCAATATCTAAGCCCTCAAATCGATCTTCCCCTGGTGAGAAAGGTTTTGTAAACCTTTTTAAAGGTTCCCTGAAATCTTTTTCGCTAAGAATATTTAAGGCGAAAGAGTCACCTTTTTGAAGAAGCGATTCTACTGATCTATCTTTTGCTACTGAAATACTCAAGCCAGGAGGAGAAAAACTTGCTTGGCTTACCCAAGATGCAAGCATAGCTCCTTTTACATTATTTTCATCTTTCCCTTTTGATGCAGTCAGAACACAAAGTGAACCAAGTACTCTTCCTAAAGCTTGCAATGTTGGATCAGTTTTACTGGATATCATTCCGGTATCTGATTTTCTGATTTTTTGTTTTGCTTTTTTTAAAATTTTTCTCCCAAAATGAGTACCAATTTCTTCTAGTTCTTTAATTTTTGGTTTATTAGGACTAAATTTTATTCTTATTGGATCAAAACTAAATTTAAATCCACCATCTTTTAATTTTGTCTCAAGCAAATCTATTGCTTCTCCGCTCCATCCAAAACTACCAAAGATGCCTACTGGTTTATCTCTATTACCCTCTGATAACAAAGTTCCTAAAGCACTTACTATTGGAGTTGGGGCGTGTCCCCCCAAAGTAGGCGATCCGATTAGATATCCATCAGCGTTTTGAATAGATTTTATAAGTTCATCATTAGATGTGAATTCACAATTTATACTTTCAACTGCGACTGAAGTTCTATTGACACCTTTCGCTAATGCATCACCTATTGAAGCTGTATTGCCATAAGCACTAGCGTATATCAAGACAATTTTAGAATTGTTTGTGGAAAGATTTTCTCCCCATCTAATGTAGTCATTTAAAAAGCTTTTTAAGCTGTACTCAATTGCTGGACCGTGGAGTGGAGCAATAGTTTTAATGTCTAATTCAGAGATTTTTTCCGCTATTGATACGATTTGATTAGACATTGGTGCCATAAGACAATCATAAAAATGTTTTCTATCAATTTCTGTGCTCATTCTGTTGGTTTCTGACCATTCTTCAGATGCTAAATGTGCTGAAAATATTTTTTCACTTAAAAGTATTTCTTGATTCTCTTCATATATGATTAATCCACCGGGCCATCGGGCAGTTGGTACAGGAATTAGTTTTAGTGAAATATTTTCTAGTTCTAAATTAAGTTCTTTTTTTACGATGTTAATTTCAGGTAATTCTCGCTCAATAAAAGTTTCTAAATTTGGATTTTTTTGATTCCAAAGTTCACTAATAAGCTTAAAACCAGGATTCGAGCATGTGATAGTTAAGTTGCTGAATTGGACACTGATTGACTTTATAGTTTCAATAATTTTAGGATTTATATGACCAGTAATGATGTAAATTCTGTTGAATTTAAACTGATCAAAATAATTAGAAATAACTTCATTAATTAATTTTGAATATTCTTTTTCAGGTGGATGAATAATGAAAAGATCATTATTACTTATGATTAAAAAGGTATTAAATGATGTTCCTTTCTCGAGATTAAATTCGAGTTCAAACTTTTCTTTATTTTGATCAAGAAATCTGATGCAAGTAAAATTTTCAGTTATTTCAAATATTGAAAAGTTTTTATTTTCTAAAAGTGAACTTGTATTAATTACTGACATCTTTAAAGATTTATTTTTTAGTAGTGATTAGCAACTTTCCTATGATGAACGGCCGTTTTACAAGATAAATCAGACACACTTCCATTTTCAACTATACCGTAAATAATCCAATGATCTGGAGTCTCTAATCGCGAACTTACTTTACAATCTAAAAATGCGAGAGAATCGGAAAGCACTGGTCCACCATTTGCGATATTGTTCACTACATCTACATCAGCAAATCTATCTGCACCAGGTGCAAATCTTTTTAAAAAATGCCTAAACATTTTTTGATAGTTATCTTCTCTCAAGATATTAACTACAAAACCTTCTCCAACTTGCATATAAGATTCAATAGCTCTATCTTTTGCTACTGCAACTGTAATTCCTGGCGGACTAAAACTTGCCTGACTAACCCAGCTTGCCACCATCGCGCTTTGTCTAAAAGTCGAACCTTCTCCTTTGCTAGCTGTAACTACATATAAACCTCCACTTATTCTCCCTAAAGCTTTATCCAGATTTGAATCGAGACTTTTCATTGAAGCAATATTTTTCTTCTTATTAATTAATTGTCCCAAGTCAGTTCCAGCTTCTTCAAATTGTTGATAGATAACAGGATCTGGAATATTTTTAACTCTTAGAGGTGAAAAGGCTTCTTTTTGTCCTAATTCTCTCAACTTATTTGCTAATGAATCTATCGGCTCATCATTCCCTCCAAAAGCATCATAAATTGCCGTAAATTGTTTAGGCTTTAATGCGGCAAAAAGAGTGCCAAGAGACTCTTTTAATTCATTATCAGAATTAACTGGCCAGGTTGGGATTACTACGGCTTTAGATTCTGAAATTAAACCTGTTAATTCTTGAGAATCTGAAGATCTTAAATCAATTAATTGAACTTGTGCATCTGCCTTACTTATGCCGTGAGATATAGCTTGGCTTAATCGATCACAATATCCATAATCACTGATGTAGCAGACAGATACAAATTCATTACTTTTACTCTTGTTGCTACTCCACTCTGAATACTTTTCTTTCCAAAAACTTACATGATTATGAAGCAATGGACCATGACCCACAGCTATAGTTTTAAGTCCAGGTAACTTATCTATTCGTTTAATAGCTTGTAGAACACTTCTTGCGTTCGGGCCCATTAGGCAATCGTAATAAAAACGAAAATCTTCATATATTTCTTTTTGATCATTATCAAAAAAATCATCAGAGCAATAATGCAATCCAAAAGCATCGCATGTATATAAAACATTCGTACCATGATCGTAGGAGAAAATGGTATCTGGCCAATGTAAATTTGGTGCACTTATAAATTCAATATTATGATTTACTCCACTTGTGGGGTTAGCTCCAAGATCTAAATATTGTCCACTTTTTACTTCTAAACTTTTAAATGGAATATGTATTTGGTCCTCAATAAATTTAAGCGCTAATTTTGAACCAACTACTATTATGCCTGGATTAAGATTTAAGAGGTTTCCAATTAAACCTGAGTGGTCTGGCTCTGTATGACTTGAAATTAAATAATCAATATCTTCTGGATTTACTTCTCTAAGTAATTGTTCAAACCATAGATTTTCAAATTTAGCGTGGCTTGTATCAATTATTGCTAGTTTTTGGCCCTTAATGATAAAACTATTATAAGTAGTTCCATTTCTTAATCCAAATTCAATATCGAACCTACTTCGATCCCAGTCAAGAGATCTAATTGCACTTGAGTCATCTGCAAAAACTTTGTGTTGCACAGATAATTTTTGTTCAACTTTAATCATTTCTGAAGTACTTGTTTTTGCAGAAGTTATCATACTATGATTCTTTTGTATTATGACGTTAGTTAAATACACTATAAATCCGCGTGAATCTAAGTGTGGAATTACCGAATTTGTTTTTTAATCACTTCATTATTGATTCTGTTATAAATGAAATATCAAACTAAAAACACTCCAATTACAGGTGATAAAATAAGAAAAGAATTTTTAAATTTTTACCATAAAAAATTACATAAAATTATTCCAAGTGCATCTTTAATTCCTGATGATCCTACAGTTATGCTTACGATCGCTGGGATGCTGCCTTTTAAGCCAGTTTTTCTTGGATTACAAGAAAGGCCATCAAAAAGAGCCACATCTAGTCAAAAGTGTATAAGAACAAATGATATTGAAAATGTTGGAGTTACTGCTCGACACCATACTTTCTTCGAGATGCTTGGTAATTTTTCTTTTGGAGATTATTTTAAGCAAGAGGCAATTGAGTGGGCTTGGGAATTAGTTACTGATATTTATGGACTTTCTACTGAGAATATAATAGTGAGCGTATTTCATGAAGATGATGATTCGGTAAAGATTTGGAAAGAAGATATTGGGATTCATCCTCAAAGGATAATTAAGCTTGGTGAAAAAGATAATTTCTGGTCTTCAGGGAAAACAGGTCCTTGCGGACCATGTTCAGAATTATATTATGACTTTCAACCTGAAAAAGGTCTTCAGAATATTGATTTAGAAGATGGTGATCGTTTTATAGAATTTTATAATCTTGTATTTATGCAATATAACCGTAACCCTGATGGTCAATTGACAGATTTGAAATACAAAAATATTGATACTGGAATGGGGCTTGAAAGAATGGCTCAAATATTGCAAAAGAAGAATAATAATTACGAAACAGATTTGATTTTTCCAATTATTCAAAAAGCTTCTGAGATCTCCAAAATTGATTACTATTCTTCAGATGAAAGAACCAAAATTTCTTTAAAAATTATTGGAGATCATACAAGAGCAGTTATACATTTAATTTCTGATGGGGTGGTAGCAAGTAATCTCGGAAGGGGATACATATTAAGAAGACTGATTCGAAGAATGGTTAGACATGGAAGGTTATTAGGCTTAAAAAATGAATTTTTATCGAAACTTGCAAGTGTAGGGATTAAGTTAATGCAAGAGAATTATCCAGATTTAGAAAATAATTTCGAATATATATTGAGTGAGATAAAAATTGAAGAAATAAAATTTAGAGAAACTCTTGATAGAGGCGAGAAATTACTAGATGAATTAATTTTATCGGGCCAGAAAATGATTACTGGGTTTAAAGCATTTGAACTTTATGATACTTATGGCTTTCCATTAGAACTAACAGAAGAAATTGCTCAAGAAAATAATATTGGTGTTGATGTTAAGGGGTTTCACAAAGAAATGTCTGCACAAAAAGAAAGAGCTAAAGCTGCTTCACAGATTATTGATTTGACATTGAAGGGTTCATTAGAACGGGAAATAGACTTGTTTGATAAAACAGTTTTTAATGGTTATGATTCACTCGATTCAGAGGCGGAAATTAAGGGTATATTTTTGGAATCAACCTTGGTTAAGCAAGCAAGTGAAGGGCAGAAAGTTTTAATTGTCCTTGATCAGACTTCTTTCTATGCAGAATCTGGAGGTCAAGTTGGTGATATTGGAACGATATTCTCGAATAATCTAGAGGTTTTAGTTGATAACGTCATACGAAAGAAAAATGTTTTTCTGCATTATGGAATAGTTAAAAAAGGAATATTAACTCCGGGACAAAAAGTGAAAACTAAAGTAAATGATTTGGCTAGAGCTAAGGCTGCGGCAAATCATACTGCTACCCATTTACTACAATCTGCTCTTAAAGTAGTTGTTAACGAAAGCGTTGGACAAAAAGGATCATTAGTCGCATTTAATAAATTAAGATTTGATTTCAATTCTTCTAAACCTATTACAAAAGATCAAATTTTTAAAGTTGAGACTTTAGTTAATTCTTGGATTTTGGAAAATCATTCTCTTGATATTAAAAACATGGCCAAGAGTGAGGCTCTCGAGAGAGGTGCAGTGGCCATGTTTGGAGAGAAATATGATGATGAAGTAAGAGTTGTTGATGTGCCAAGAGTTTCGATGGAACTATGCGGTGGAACTCATGTAAAAACTACATCTGAATTAGGTTATTTTAAAATAATTAGTGAAGAAGGAATTTCAGCGGGCGTAAGAAGAATCGAAGCATTGTCAGGGCATTCAGCCTTTGAATACTTTAGTGATAAAAATTCTCTAGTAAGTCAACTTAGTGATTTGTTAAAAGCAAACCCTAATCAAATCTTGAATAGGGTGAATTCTTTGCAATCAGAGTTGATTAATAAAAATAAAGAAATACAAAAAATGAAAGATGAAATTGCTTATTTTAAATACTCTTCGCTAAGTTCTTCTGTAAATAAAATTGGATTATTTTCGCTGATTATTAGTCAACTTGATGGATTAGATGGAAATTCTCTACAATCTGCAGCATTAAATTTAACTTCTAAATTGGGAGAGAAGTCGGTTGTGATTCTTGGAGGAATACCAGATAAGGAAAAGAAAAAATTGTTATTTGTAGTCTCTTTTGGGGAAGACTTAGTTAAAAGAGGTATGCATGCAGGGAAATTAATTAATGATATTTCACGTATTTGCTCTGGGGGAGGAGGAGGTAAACCTAACTTTGCACAGGCAGGTGCTAAAGATATTGATAAATTAAATGATGCTTTGGAATATGCAAGAAAAGATTTGAGGACAAAGCTTCTTAGTTATTCTGATAAGTAACTACTTTTTCTTAAACTGGTTTCTATTTGGTCAATTAACTTTCGTGCTTCTTGAATAGTCAAAGTTTTATTATTGATAGCTGATTCAGTATTGACTCTTATTGATTCAACTAAATTATCTGAACTGTAATCTAATAACTCTAAAATTTCTGATTTGCTATTTTCTTTAATAATGTTTTTAATTTTATAAGAATTATCTTCATTTATATCAATATGAATTACATTTGTATTTCCAAATAAATTATGGAAATTCCCTAATGCTTCTTGATATGCTCCTGCCATAAAGATTCCTATTAGATAATCATTATTTTTTTCTGGAGGATGTAAATTTAAAAGTGATTTAATGTTTCCATTGTCAATAAAACTATTCAGCTTGCCATCAGAATCACAAGTTAAATCCGCAAAGTTTCCCTTACAAAAGGGCTCTTCTAAGTGTCTATGAATTGGAATAATTGGAAAAACTTGATTAATTGCCCAGGTATCAGGAATAGATTTAAAAACTGATAAATTTGCGTAATATGTTGATGCAAGCGTGTCGGTTATTTCAGATAAATCTGGATGGTTAATTTCATCACTCTCCAATTGATTTGCAATCTCTTTTGCACAAGCCCATGTAAGTTCTTCCGCATACGCACGTTCTTCCAAACAAATAAATCCTAATCTAAAAGCGACTAAGCAATCCTCTTTAAATTTTTTAGCGTCATTCCATAATTCTATTATTTCAGATAAATCTTCTTTTTTATCTCTAAGATTCTTTAGCTGATTAAGGGTTTCTATCAGATTTTTGATGATTAATGATTGTTTTTTTTGATCGGATACTATTACTTGGGAGCTGACATGACTTGTCCCTAAAATATTAAAAATTAAAACTGAACAATGACTGATTATCGCTCTACCACTTTCTGAGATTATGATTGGATGTTGAATATTATTTACTTCACATGAATCTTTTACTGTTGCAATAACGTCATTTGCGTAGTTTTGAAGAGAATAATTTGTAGAAGTATTGGAAGACGTTTTAGTTCCATCGAAGTCTATTCCTAAGCCGCCTCCAACATCTATATATTTCATTGGTGCGCCTAACTTAGATAATTCAACAAATATTTGACTAGCTTCTTGTAATGCATCTTTTATTACTGATATATCACTGATTTGGCTTCCAACATGGAAATGCAGCAACTTCATTTCATTTATTAGATTTGCTTCTTTGAGCTCTTTTATTGTTCGCATTATTTCTGGAATTGATAATCCAAATTTGGAATTATCTCCCACTGATTTACCCCACCTCCCACTACTCTTACTTGATAATTTTGATCTAATTCCAAGTATGGGGGTTGCTTTGAGATTTTTTACAGCTTCTATAATTCTTTTAACTTCATCTCTTTGTTCAATAACTATAATTGGCTGTTTACCAAGTTTTCTGGCTAATATTGCACTCTCAATATACTTTTTATCTTTATATCCATTACAAATTAAAAGTGATTTTTGATTTTCTAGGATTGATAATCCAATTAATAATTCTGATTTACTTCCTACTTCTAAACCAAAATTCCAAGGATCTCCATATTCAATGATTTTTTCCAAAATATTTTTTTGCTGATTACATTTAATAGGAAAAACTCCTTGATAAATACTTTTATAGTTATAAGTTTCTATAGCTTGGGAGAAGGCATTATTTAATTCCGTAATTCGGTCTTTTAAAATGTCGTTGAATCTTATTATTAAGGGAGTATTGATTTCTCTACTTTTAAATTCCTTAACAAGTTTAAAAAGATCGACTTTTTTTTTGGATTTTCTATTTGGGGTTATCGATATATTGCCATCTGAATTAATTGAAAAATATTTTTCTCCCCATTTATCAATACCATAAGTAGAAATACTATCTTCTATAGTCCAATTTTTATTTAATTTTTTTGTATCAAAATTGGTCAATTTTAGTTTTGTGACTTATATAAGTTTTTGAAAATTACTCAAAACAATATCTTTTATTTTAATGATTACTTGCCAAGTTACCACCTAAAAGAACAATATACATAAAGAGATTACTAATTAAATGATCAAAGAGAGAACGTTTCTTGCTATTAAACCAGATGGTGTTCAAAGAGGATATGTTTCAGAGATTATTGGAAGGTTTGAAAAAAAAGGCTTTAAATTGGTAGGTTTAAAACAATTAATTCCATCAAAGCAACTTGCTCAAGACCATTATGGAGTACATAGAGAGAGACCTTTTTTTAAGGATTTAGTCGATTTTATATCAAGTGGTCCTGTGGTTGCCATGATTTGGGAAGGAGAAGGGGTAATCTTAAGCGCAAGAAAATTAATTGGGGCTACAAAACCACTTGAGGCAGAACCTGGCACTATAAGAGGAGATTTAGCTATTGATATAGGGAGAAATATAATTCATGGTTCAGATGGAAAAGAAACTGCAAAATTCGAGATAAATTTATGGTTTGATCAAGATGAAATATGTGATTGGGAGACTTCTGATTCTGAATGGCGAGCAGAAATTTAAAGAAATTTATATTTAAAATCTATTAAAACTAAATTTTTTAAGGAAACTATTTTCAATATTGTTGAGAGCTTTTTCTTGAATTAATTTGAACATAATATCGCTTGTAATTGCTGAAAAGAGTACTCCATTCCTGTAATGTCCGGTAGCTACATAAAGATTGATGATTTGAGTTTTTCCAATTATAGGCTTGAAGTCAGGTGTACAAGGCCTGAAACCCCACCAATGTTCCATTTGTGGCCAGTTTAATGCTTCTGGTAATAAAGATTTAATACCCTCCTGAAGTTGATTTATGCCCTTTGGGGTATTTCCTTGATTAAATTCGGCCTTATCTTCAACGGTTGCTCCAACAACTATAAGACCATCGTCTCTAGGAACTAAGTAAGTATTAGGACCAAAAAGAACTCTTTTAATACAATTTTCCGGACCTTGTATTGACAGCATTTGTCCTTTTACAGGAAAGATTGGTAAATTATTTAAAACTTTTTTACTCCAAGCACCACAGCATATAATTACTTTTTGCCCAAAAATATTTTTTATTTCTCCAGTAGCGTTTAAAACTTTTGCACCAAGAATTTTATTCTTTTCTAAGATTAATTCTTTTACATCTGATCCTTCTTGGAACTTGACCCCATGCAAAGAACATGCGCGCTCAAGAGCACGCATAAGCCTTCTTCTATTATCTATTTGGCCGTCTTGTTCAAAAAGTAATCCATGCTCCCAATTTGTATTTATTCCACTGATTTCTTTCTTTAGGTTTTTCTGATTTAAATATTTTCCATATTGATAAGTTTTGAATTTCTTCAATTTTTTTAAATTTTCAAACGGTACTACTATTCCACATTTTTTTAAACCACAATCAATACCACTATCTTGTTCGATATTTTTAATCCATTCTGGAATTAAAATTTGACTTTGTTGTCCAAATATGAATAATTCATCTTCAAGTCCCTCAGCATGGGTGGCTAGCATGCCTGCCGCAACGAATCCAGCAGATTCGCTTCTGTCTTTGCTTAAAACTTCAACTTTAAATTTATTACGTGCAAATTCATAAGCAATAGATAAACCTATTAATCCTCCACCAATAATTAAAATTTTATTTTTAGTTTCTGATTCCATTTAATTATTTTTATAATTTAGATATGTTTTGATCCTCTTTTACCTTATATCCAATAAGATTAAGAAAGGAATATTTAATAATGAAAAATTTAGAACCTTGGGAAGCTGTGATCGGTTTAGAAACCCATGTCCAGCTTAGTACTAAAAGTAAAATATTTACATCTGCATCAACAGCTTTTGGTGATGAGCCTAATACTCATGTTGATCCTGTTGTTTGTGGTTTACCAGGAACTCTTCCTGTTTTAAATGAGACTGTTTTAGAGTATGCAGTAAAAACTTCTCTAGCTTTAAATTTAAATGTGGCAGAACATTGTAAATTTGATAGAAAACAATACTTTTACCCTGATTTGCCTAAAAATTATCAAATCTCTCAATTCGATGAACCTTTAGCAGAAAATGGTTGGCTAGAAGTTGAAATAGCAGAAAAAGATAAAGAAACGTACTTAAAAAAAATTGGTATAGAAAGACTTCATATGGAAGAAGATGCTGGTAAATTAGTTCATGTAGGAAGTGATCGATTGGCTGGCTCTAAATATTCATTGGTTGATTACAACCGCGCAGGTATAGCACTCGTTGAGATCGTAAGTAAACCAGATATTAGGACAGGTAGAGAGGCATCAGAATATGCTTCAGAAATAAGAAGAACTGTTAGATACCTTGGTGTTTCAGACGGAAATATGCAAGAGGGCTCACTAAGGTGCGATGTAAACATTTCAGTTAGGAGAGGCCCTAATGCCCCTTTTGGGACCAAAGTTGAAATAAAGAATATGAATTCTTTCTCTGCTATTCAAAAGGCTTGTGAGTATGAAATAGAAAGACAAATTGATGTCTATGAGAATGGAGGAGAAATTTATCAAGAAACTAGGCTTTGGGACGAAGCTAAGCAATTAACAAAAAGTATGAGATTAAAGGAGGGTAGTAGTGATTATAGATATTTTCCAGACCCAGATCTTGGCCCAATTGAAATATCAAAAGAACAAAAGGATCAATGGCTTCATGAATTGCCCGAATTACCTTCAAAGAAGAGACAAAAATATGTCAAAGAATTAGGTTTGTCACCATATGATTCAAGAGTTATTTCTGATGAAGTTTTTATGGCAAACTTCTTTGAAGAGACCGTAGCAAATGGAGCCGACCCTAAACTCGCATCAAATTGGATAACAAGTGATATTGTTGGTTATTTGAAATCAAATAAACAAAGTTTTGCTGAATTAAAGCTTAGTCCTATTAACCTTGCAGAGATGATTAATATGATTTCTAAGAAAGTTATTAGTGGAAAAATAGCAAAAGAAATCTTACCAGAATTAATTCAGGATAATATTTCTCCACAAAAGGTAGTTGAAGAAAAAGGCTTGGCGATGATATCTGATTCTGCCAGCATTTTTCCTATTATTGAAGAACTTATCATTGAATATCCTAAAGAGGTTAAATCTTTTAAAGAGGGAAAAACTAAACTCCTTGGTTTTTTTGTAGGTCAGCTTATGAAAAAAACTAAAGGTAAAGCAGATCCCAAACTTGCTAATAAACTCATTTCAGAAAAACTAAATAGTTAATTTCTAGACAAGTTCTTGTATCTTATTTATCCATAACTTTTGATTATCAGAATTATCTAAAATTACATCTGAAAATTTAGATTTATCTTCAAAATTTAATTGAAGATTTATAATTTTCTCAGCTTCATTATCACTAATTTTATTTCTTGACATAAGCCTTTTCTTTTGGATTTCTCTTGGACATTTTACTAACCATATTTCAGTACAAAGATCCATAAATTTCGCTTCAAATAGCAAAGGTATTACCAAAAGTAAAATTTTGTTTTTTTCAAATTGATTACATTTTTCTATCATTTTTTCTTTTATTAATGGATGAAGAAGATGTTGAATCCATTTTCTATGTATAGAATTTTCGAAAATAATTTTTTTTAATAATGCCCTATTTATTTCATTTACTGAAGAATACTCATCAACTATTTGAGTTCCAAAATAAGCGACAACTTTTTTATAGCAATTACTTTTCGGCTCGATGAGTTCTTTTGAATATTGATCTGCATCTAATATTGGAATGTCTCTATATTTTTTTATGTAGTTAGCTATTGTAGATTTTCCACTTGCAATACCTCCAGTAAGACCTATTCTTCTTTGTTTATTCTTTAATTTTGGTTGGATGCTCATAATTTTAATAAGAATCTATATTGCAGTGTTTTAATAGAAAGAATAGTTATTATGAATTTATTTATAAAAAAGATTGATTCAGCTTGAGACTAATTGGTCATTGGTGAGCGATGTTGAAGAAACGCCTGATGGTTTTTCTTTTGCAGGCATCGCTGCAGGATTAAAGTACTCTAAGAAAAAAGACTTGGCCTTAATTTTAGCCCCAGAAAATAGCATTTGTAGTGGCCTGTTTACACAATCAATAGTCCGAGCATCCTGTATAGATATTTGTGAACAAAGGATTAAAAAGTCTTCAGGTATTATAAGAGCAATATTAATAAACTCCGGTCAAGCAAATGCATGTACCGGGGATTTTGGTATACAACATACTTTGATTGCTACGAAGGAAGTCTCACAATTATTAGGAATAAATGAAGAAGAAGTTTTAATGTGCTCAACTGGTGTAATTGGTATACCCATTCAAATAAAGAATTTAATTGATAATTTACCTAATTTGGTCAAGGAGTTAAAAACAAATAGTTTA
This sequence comes from Prochlorococcus sp. AG-469-F22, assembly GCA_003211655.1. Taxonomy (GTDB): domain Bacteria; phylum Cyanobacteriota; class Cyanobacteriia; order PCC-6307; family Cyanobiaceae; genus Prochlorococcus_A. The sequence goes on from QCSC01000004.1 coordinate 25,186, forward strand.
CACAATGCTGCCGAAGCCATTTTAACAACTGATTTAGTTGAAAAAAAAATAACTATCGAAACATTTATTGAAGGGAGAAAGGTAAAGATATCTGGTTTTGCAAAAGGATCAGGAATGATTTATCCAAATATGGCTACTATGTTAGCTTTTCTTACATGTGATGTTGGTGTTGATAAAGAACAATGGGACAAGATGATTTCTATTGCTGTTAAAAAGTCTTTTAACGCTATTTCAGTGGATGGAGAAACAAGTACTAATGATGCCTTTATAGGAATAAATTCAGGAAGAAAAATTGATAATAAATTTTTATCAAAGATTCAAACAGGTATCGATATTGTATGCCAAAGCTTGGCAAAAAGTATCGCTAGAGATGGAGAAGGCGCAAATTGTTTGCTAGAGGTTTTGGTTGAGGGAGCAAAGAATAATTCAGATGCAATTAAGATAGCTAAATCAATATGTAATTCTTCACTGGTAAAAACCGCAATTCATGGTTGTGATCCAAATTGGGGCAGAATTATTTCAGCTGCAGGTAATTCTGGGATTGATTTTATATTAGATATCGTTGATTTATATATTGGAGACTTTCAGATTTTGAAAAAGGGTAAGTTAAATAAATATGATGCCAATAAAGTTGCTAATTATATGCAAACAAAAATGAATGGTAAATATTTAGTTGAGGATATAGTATCGATAACTCTTAATCTTAATTCTGGTACAGAAAAAGGAACTGCTTGGGGTTGTGATTTGTCTAAAAAGTACGTTGAAATAAATAGCGAATACACTACTTAATTTTTAGCAGCTCAATTGGTAAATATTCGTTTATGTAAAGAAAGAGGATTGAAATAGTTCCTATTACAGAACCAATAAAACTCCCAATAAAATAATTAAATATCTTGGGTTGCATGATTTGTGAGTTTTCTCCATTTTCTATTTCAAAAGCAGGAGAATCAACTACTTTTAGGCGCTGATTAGTTGTTGGTTGTTTAAGTTGTTGGTGTCGGATGAGTGCTTCGAAATCAGGCATGGAATTTGAGATGCAATGGAACAGTAGGCAGACCAGCCCGTCATTCGACGAGGATCTGATCTTCCTAAATCGTCTACAGCTTCAAATACTGCATTTCCAGATGCTTCTGCTTTATCAAATGCTGAAAGTAAAGGAATAAATGTATCAAAAACGTGTAAACCAAAATTTTCTAACGCTGCCTTAGCTTGTTGAGCTGCTTTTTGTTGTCTAAAATCTACTTTTACAATTACGACTGCATGGTTAACTTTTAAAGTATTTAATAAGCTGGCTAATTCAACAGTTAATTCAACAGACCTTGCTTTTGCGGTTGTGGGTAAAATAACTAAATCTGATCCGTATGCAAGATGTTTAAGTTCCTCTGTATCACTGCTTGCCTGGCCATCAGTAATAACAATTTCCGAAGATCTCGAGGCTTTTGCAGCTGAACTAACTGGAAAAACGGGAAATGGAAGATTTCCTCTGGATGAGTAGGCTAATGCTGATCTGTTTTTATCAGCATCAACTATACATACCTTTTTGCCTTCAGAATGCCATACACTTGCAAGGTGAATACTTGTGCAAGTTTTAGCAACACCTCCTTTTTGACCGCAAACAGTAATAAACAATTTTTTACTAATATTTTCCTTACTTTGGAGAATAATTTCTTAATGTCAATAGGTAATTATTTGAAAAGTTTTAAAACTTATATTTCTTAAATACTCTTTTGTGGAATATATAGTTTCGAGTAATCTTAAAAGTATGTTTAAAAAATAGTAAGTGAAAAAAAGAATTGGACTAGGAACATGGTCTTGGGGAAATCAAGTTTTTTGGGACTATCAAATTAGTAATGATGAAGATTTACGTGAGACTTATAAAGAAGCGTTAAAAAGAGGTTTTAACTTAATTGACAGTGCAGATTCTTATGGAACTGGAAAACTTAATGGAAGAAGTGAAGAACTTTTAGGGAAATTTTTACTAGATACTCCTGCTTTTCAAAAAAAACGAGTTCAAATAGCAACAAAGCTCGCTCCTTATCCATGGAGATTGGGGAATAAAGGTTTCACCAAACCCTATCTCAAAAGTTTAGAAAGATTAAATAATAAATTAGATATAGTTCAAATACATTGGTCAACCGCAAAATATAATCCTTGGCAAGAATTACAATTATTAAATAATCTTTGTGATTTAATTGATCAAGGTTTTAATTTTCAAATTGGATTATCAAATATTGGACCCCAAAGATTAAAGAAAATAATTCAATACTTATCAAAAAGAGATAAGAAAGTTAAAAGTGTTCAAATTCAGTTTTCTTTATTATCTCCAGATTTCTTAAAACATACAAATGTAAAAAGAATTTGTGAAAATAATGATATTGATTTTTTAGCCTATAGTCCTTTATCTTTTGGAATACTATGTATAGATCCTGAAAAAGATGAAGATAAGCAAAATTCTTTTCTACGTAGTTTGATTTTTAAAAACTATAAAAAATCAAGTATTGAATTAAGGAGATGTCTTAAACAGATTGCTGTTTCAAGATCAGTTTCACAAGCTCAAGTAGCAATCAATTGGTGTTGTTATCAGGGAGCCATACCTCTTGTAGGAATGAGAAAAAGGTCTCAAGTTATTGATATATCGAATGTTTTTAAATGGAACTTAAACAAAAAAGAATTTGGAATGCTTCAAGAAGCTTCTCAAAAGTGTTTGGAAAAGATGCCAAGTAATCCTTTTTCAAGCTTGTAAAAGAGAATTAAATAAATTTTATGCAGATAGTTTTTTAAGATTTTTTATTTGATTATTGCTCCAAAGTTCTTTCGGAAAGTTTGAACCTGTAAATCTTAAAACTTTAGGTTTATATTTTATTAATAAGTCATTAATATTATTTTTTGTGCTCATTTGTATTGAGAATTTTTAGTACGCTAAAATATTTTTTTTCTAATCTTCTCAGTATTTATACTTATAAAATTAAAAAAATAATTCCTAATACATTATTTTGAAGTAAATTTTACAAATTAATAAATTATCTAATACCAAATTCTGTCAATTTAAAATGGTGGAGCCCTTCCAGGCTCCTTGGATCATTTGGTTGATAAGGCTGATATTACCCCATCTCCTTTGAGATCAAGCAGCAACTGGTGCTGTTTGACGGGAGAAACTAACGATTTTGTTAGCGTTTGTGTTTTTGCTCTAACCGAGCAGGCTTCAGTCATCTTCCTTACGCCCCGTCGAAACCATTACAACCCCAAAAGTAAATGGAGTTGAGCGGAATCGAACCGCTGTCCGAAACATCGGTTGAGATCACCTAGTCCAATTGGACATTTATATTCTGGCAGGCAAAATGAGTATTGAATAGTTATTTCATTAATTTTTTAAATATATGAACGTAATTGCATCATCTCCTGAAGGTTTAGAGAAATATTTAGCAAGCGAAATTATTGAATTGGGTGGATTTAATATTAATACCTATAAAAGATCAGTTTCTTTTGAATGTGATTATGCCACTTTTTATAGAATTCATTTTTTTTCAAGAGTTGCGTTTCGTTTTTATAGAGAAGTATCAGGTTTTGTCTGCTACGACAGGCTTTCTTTATATGAGGGAGTTAGAGATTCATTTGATTGGTTGAAATGGTTACCTTCTGAAAAAACATTTAATGTTCAAGTAACCGGCAGAACTTCATCGTTAAGTCATTCTCATTTCACTGCTCTTGAGGTTAAAAATTCAATTACAGATCTCCAACAATCTGTTTGGAATAAAAGATCTAATATTTCTTTAGATAATCCTGATTTGATAATTCATTTACATTTAAATAATGATCGTGGGGTTCTTAGCCTGCAGAGCACTTTTGAAAGTCTTCATAAAAGAGGCTATAGACCTGCTATTGGAAATGCTCCACTTAAAGAAAATTTAGCTTCTGGACTATTAAAGATGACTGAATGGAACGGAACTAAACCTTTGGTTGATCTTATGTGTGGTTCAGGAACTTTTTTAATAGAAGCTATTAATCAAATTCTTAAAGTTCCACTTAAATTTCAGCAATTTTATCTTTTTGAAAATTGGCTCGATTTTAATAAAAATATTTATTTAGAAGAGAAAAAAAAGGCTCAGAAGAGAGTTGTTAGCTTCGAGAAACTATCAAAAATTATTGGTTGTGAAATTAATAAAGATGTTTTTGATCAAGCAAAAGTCAACATAAAAAAAGCAGGACTTAATAATTATATTGAATTACAAAATGATGATTTTAAAAATATTCAATTTAAATCTTCAGAAGGATTAGTTTTATGTAATCCACCTTATGGAAAAAAACTAGGTGATGAAAACGAATTAATTACTTTATATGAGGATATGGGTGAATTTTTGAAGAGCAATTTTTCTGGTTGGGAATTCTGGTTACTAAGTGGGAATCCAAAACTTACAAGATATTTAAAAATGAAATCTTCTTTAAAAATACCGGTAAGCAATGGAGGTATTGATTGTAGATGGATTAAATACTTAATAAGATAATTTATTTTTTTCCTAATACTGCTTTTGTTGTTTTACCTAAACCCTCTAGTGTTTGGGGGAGATAAGGTCCTTTAGCAAGTTTTCCTCCAAGCTTTAAGCTTAAACCTGCAAGAAATAAATCAACCAATATTATTAAAAGTAAATTATATTCTGTTGCCCAATTATTAAACTTACTAAGAGTGAGATAAAAAATAACATGAATACAAATTAAAACTAATAATAATAAAAATCCACCCATAGCAATAAATACTCCTCCACTTATTAATCTTCTCTTTTCTCTATCAACTTCTTGAAGTGCGATTCGGACATGCAAATCCATTACAGAACTTGCAATTGCAGAGATTCTTGAAGCTGTATTAGCAAAGTTTTTGTTTTTAGGTTTATCCATTTATTTATTTCTACTATTAATTAAACTACCTATAAATAATCCTATACCAGCAGCAATAGCAATAGATAAAATTGGTTTTTTTCTAATTGGGGTTTCTAGTTTTGGCCTTAATGTACTGTTCAGTTCATCTAGTAACTCTTCTAATTGACTTTCGATTGGTTCTATTTTATCTGCAATTTCCCAATTATTTTCTTGAATTGAATCAATAATTTGAAATAATTGATTTTTAATACCACTAGCAGATGATCCAGTATGACTTGCTATTACTCCAACTAAATCATCAATACTTCCTTTTGCAGTCTCAAGAGTTTGTTGAGCAATATTAGGCCATTTTTCTTGTATTAACGGAATCAAACTATCGATTTTTTCACGAAACCATTTTTCTGATATGCCTTCTTCCTTTGGCAGATCAGAATCATCAATAGATTCTTCAATTTCTTTGGGAGGATGAAAAGCTTCCATTAATCCACCTACATTTCTTTTACAGTAGTCCGTATTTTCTCAATTTGGAACCCTTCTATTTAGATTTGTTTTTAAAAAAAAATTATAGACATATAAAATTTTATTTACATTTCATTTATCTCCCCTGTTCTGTCTTAAGGTTTTGATAAGCTATTACTGACTTTATTAAATTAAGTTTTTTATTTCATCATGGATATCTCACTTGCAGCAATTATTTTTGCATCCCGTACAATTCCAACTGATTTTGGATTGGTAGCAGCAGCTATTGCAGGAGCTGGCAGTTTGCTATTTATTGCTTTGAGATTTGTTCCTGATGCGGGTAACTAGGTTTTCCCTTTTTAAGATGAGCTAACAAGATAGCTCATCTTAATGATTGATTATTGAAATAAAATAACGTATTGATGCACTAGATAATGAATCGATGGGTTTTACTCGAACATAAGATTCTTGGTAGTAAATTAATTGATATTCACTATGATTTTCTTGTTGAAGATCAATTAGATTGTTTAACTTGGAAATTTCACGAAATTCCATCACTAAATAAGGGTGTTGTTAAAATAGTAAAACAACCAAATCATAGATTAGTGTGGCTTTCTAGGCTTGAATATCAACTTTCTAATAATAGAGGTTTAGTAAAAAGAATTGATCATGGAATTTTCTCTAATATTTCTCATAATCAAGACTCTCAAGAATTAAAAATTATATTGAATGGTAAATTGTTAAACGGTTTGTTCATAATTGATGGAAATTTTTGTCAATTAACGAAAAATAATTAATTTGTTTTTATAAATAATCTTAATAATTCTCTTGAGATTTTTTGAAAAGTAGCTATTCTTACTTAGCTATTGTGACTTGCGATTGGTATACATCAATCAGGTCGAGTTTGAAAATTTTAAATCTTTTGGAGGAAGTGTAAAAATTCCTCTTGAAGAAGGATTTACAGTGGTGACTGGTCCAAATGGATCTGGGAAAAGTAATATTTTGGACGGAATTTTATTCTGTTTAGGTTTGGCAAATAGTAGAGGGATGAGAGCAGAAAGATTACCAGATTTAATAAATAATTCTAAAGTAAAAGAAGGTAAAGGTTCCGAAACATTTGTTTCCGTTAAGTTCAATATTGAAGATTGGTCGCCAAGGGAAGATATTCCACCTTTGGATTTAGAAGAAGATGATATCGCGCTTAATAGAGGTCAAAAAGAATGGATAGTTTCCAGGAAATTGCGGTTAATGCCTGGTGGATCTTATGCATCTACTTATACCTCTGACGGACGCCAGTGCACTTTACAACAAATACAGAGAGTTCTTAGAGATATAAGTGTTGACCCAGAAGGAAGTAATGTTGTGATGCAGGGAGATGTTACGAGAATAGTATCAATGAATAATAAAGAGAGGAGAACCCTGATTGATGAATTGGCAGGGGTAGCTCTTTTTGATAGCAGAATTGAACAAACACATTCAAAACTTAATGATGTTTTTGAAAGACAAGAAAGATGCGAGATTCTAGAAAACGAACTGCAATCTAGTAAAGTAAAGCTTGAAAAAGAATGTGAAAAAGCAAAAAAATATAAAGAGTTGAAGGCAAAACTTTTTCATATTAAGGAGATTGAAAAAGTACTTTTATTCGATAAACAAGTTCAAAATATTGAATTAATTAAGAAAAAAGCTATTAACTTGGATAAGAGTAAGATTTTATTTAATCAACAAAAAGAATCTCTTAGTAAAGAAATACAAGTATTGCAAGATGCAATGCAAATCATGATTGCAGAATTAAAAGAGAAAGGAGAAGATGACTTAATCAAAGTAAATTCTGATATTGGGAGTATAAATTCTAATTTAAGGGAATTAGAAAGAATAGCAGTTGTCAATAAAGAGGAGGGCATTAAACTGCAAGATCAACGCGATAAAATTGCAATATCTAAAAAAAGTACGGAGCTAGAAAAGAATCAACAAGAGGACTTTAATGATAATTATCTAGAAAAATTGAACATCGAGATTCAAGATTTAACGTTAAAACACAAGCTATCTAGAAAAAAACTTTCTGATGCTGCAGGTGAATCAGGTGAATTTTCAAAGCAAAGTATAAAGCTTAATAATGAGTTAGAAAATATAAAATCTTTAGTACAACCTCTTGAATCTAGTAAAAGGAATATTGAAGAGGAAATTATACAAATTAATATTCAAAGAGAAGAAATAGCATCTCAAAATGATCTTTTAAAGTTAGAAAAACAAAAACTTTCAGAATTTAATCAAAATAATCAAAAATCAACGGATATAAAAAATCGTAATTTGAGCAGTATTAGATCTGAGATTGATACTTTAAAAATTGATATAGATTTGTTAGATAAAACTAAACTAAGGCTAAACAACGAACAATTAAGGCTTGAAAAGGATTTATCAAGATGTGAAAGCAGAAAAGAAGCTCTAAATGAAACCAGGGGATCATATGCATTAAGAATACTTTTAGAGGCAGGTTTAGAGGGTATACATGGATATGTTGCTCAATTAGGTGCCGTTAATGAAAAGCACAGGTATGCATTGGAAATTGCAGCTGGTAATAGACTTGGACAAATAGTTGTTGATAATGACACTATTGCTTCAAAAGCTATTGAAATTCTGAAAAAAAAGAAAGCAGGCAGATTAACCTTTCTTCCACTTAATAGAATTAAAACTTATAAAAAAAATTTTGCGCTTAAAAGATTTGAGAATTTTAAAGAGAATGGATTTTTAGATAAGGCTATTAATTTAATTGATTGTGATGATGTTTATGATGATGTTTTTAAATACGTTTTTGGAGATACAGTAGTCTTTTCAGACTTAGAGTCAGCGAAATCATCTAAACAAAAAATTAGAATGGTTACTTTGAGTGGAGAACTTTTAGAAGTGAGTGGTGCAATTACAGGTGGTAGTAAAGTTAATAAAGATCTTGCTTATAGGTTCGGAACCAATAATGATATTGACGAGGCTCACCCCATAAAACAAAGACTATCTACAATTGTAGAAGCTTTAAAGAAATCAGATAATGATATTTTAAATAAAACTAATAACTTGAATAAACTAAATTTGAATCAAAGTGAAATATTAGAGGATTGCGTATCTTCTAGTAAAGAAATTGAAGTAAATAATAATTCTTTAAAAGTTTCTATGAAAAGAATTGATGTTAACAATTTGAGGCTTAATAAGCTTACGTCTCAAAATAATTTATTAAATGATAAGTTGGATAATATTCAAAATGAAATAAAACCATTTAAAAAAAAGTTGGATGAATTGGAGATGATCCTTAAAAAGAATTATGAAGATAATCAGACATCCTCTTTAATGACTCATAATAATTATTTCGAAAAGTTAGATAAAAAACTTGAATTAATGATTCAAGAGAAAGATGAATTATTAAATAAAAAGAATCAATTTGTTTTAAATCAAGAACGTATAAATAATCAATTAAATCTAATATCTCTACAAGAAAAGAATCTACAAGAATCAGTTAAAGAGCTTTCTAATGCTCATAATGAATGGATAAAGAAAAGAAATGATTATAAAAGTGAGCTTGCGAGTCTTGATGTTCAAAAATCATTGCTTGAAAAGGATCTCGGAATATTAAGAAGAAAAAGGGATGAGTTGAATTCATCTATTTCCAACAAAAGACAAGAAATAAATCAGTTGACCCTTAAGTTGGAATATCTTGAAAGAGATATAAGTTCTCTAAATGAGGAAATGCGTAGCGAAACTATTAAGTTAGAAAATTATAAAAAACAGCTACCTGATCCTTTGCCCAGCTTTGGAGAATATGAGACTATAACTCTTGATTTATTACAATCAGAGATCGTTGTGATTAATACGAAATTGGAAAGTTTAGAACCGGTAAATATGTTGGCTTTAGATGAACTAGAGGAATTGACAGAAAGATTAAATGATTTGATAGAAAGACTGGAAGTTTTATCTAATGAAAGATCGGAGTTGTTATTAAGAATAGAAACTGTTTCAACTATGCGACAAGAAGCATTTATGCAGGCATTCATAGAGGTTGATAAGCATTTTAGAGAGATCTTTGCCAATTTATCAGATGGAGATGGGTTCCTTCAGCTCGAAAATCCAGAAGCTCCTTTGGAGGGAGGTTTAACTTTAGTGGCTCATCCTAAAGGAAAAAATGTTAGAAGATTAGCTTCAATGTCGGGGGGCGAGAAATCATTAACGGCCCTAAGTTTTTTATTTGCTTTGCAAAAATATAAGCCTTCTCCCTTTTATGCATTAGATGAAGTAGATAGTTTTTTAGATGGTATTAATGTTGAAAGGTTATCAAAATTAATAACAAGTCAGTCATCAAATGCTCAATTTATAGTCGTAAGCCATAGAAGACCTATGATAAGTGCATCTGAACGAACAATTGGTGTTGCTCAAGCAAGAGGTGCTAATACTCAAGTTGTTGGATTACCAAATGCTGCATAATCACACTTTTTTAAATTTTTACGTCAGAATGTCAGAAAGATATTAATGAGTTTGTCGAACACATCCACAAATAATAATGGCCGCAATTCTGTACCTAGCGAACGTCTATGGTTAAGATCGGAACTTATGGGGACCCAAGTCATTACCACTGATACTGGTAGGAGATTAGGGGTTGTAGGTGAAGTGGTTGTTGATATTGATAGAAGAGAGGTAGTTGCTTTAGGTCTGAGAGATAATCCTCTCACAAGATTTTTGCCAGGTTTACCTAAATGGATGCCTCTTGAAAGTATAAAGCAGGTTGGCGATGTAATTTTAGTGGATTCTTTAGATTCTTTGAGCGACGGTTTTTCTCCTGAAAGATATGGGAAAGTTATAAATTGCCAGGTAATTACGGAATCTGGTCAGCTTCTTGGAAGAGTTCTTGGATTTTCTTTCGATATTGAGACGGGGGATTTAATTTCTCTTGTGATGGGTGCAGTAGGAGTTCCTCTTTTAGGTGAAGGCGTTTTAAGTACTTGGGAAATTCCTGTAGATGAGATAGTCAGTAGTGGTACTGACAGAATAATTGTTTATGAAGGCGCTGAAGAAAAACTAAATCAGTTAAGTAGTGGATTACTCGAGAAACTTGGTGTCGGCGGTTCTTCTTGGGAAGAAAGGGAAGCTAATAGGTATACAGCAAATCTTGTTCCAGTGGAGAATCAGCTATTGTCAGGTTCTGAATCAGAAGAACAAAATAATTTTATGGCAGAAATTAAAGAAGAAGAATTTATGGAAGAAGAAGAGTATGAAGAAGAACTGGAATATGTAGAAATCGAAACCACAAAAGAAAAAATAAATAATAAAAAACAACTTTATTTGGATAATGACTCCTCTGAACAATTAGACAATCAAACTGATGAAGAAAATACGACAGAATTTGCTGTTCAAAGGCCATCTATATCTAATCGGGCTTCAAAGAGACCTATTCAAAGGTCACAAGAACCTTTAGATATTGAACCTGTTGAAGAGAAAAAAACAGTTATAGAAAATCCTCAATCAGAATCTGTAGAAATTGATGATCCTTGGTAATTATTTAGCAATTAACTGAATTTTTTGATCGAATTAAAAATTATGTAAGCTAATTTTTTTACTGCACCAGTTTTCCCTCGTTGTTTTGATAAATTATCTTTTTGCTCACTTAAATATTTTTTATTTTTTATCAGAAATATAGCTTCATTAGCGATTTGTTTTGGTGAAATGTTTCCTATTCTTTCTGGAATAATTAACTTGTTAGCTTTTATATTTGGCCATGAAAAAAAATTTTTCTGCTTTAAGTACCAATTTTTAATTATAAAAGTGAATAATTTATTGATAAAAGAAATTTTCCCAATTATTCCGAAGATACCGTCCCAAGCGTTCATTACATTCAAATGTTGGGTGGGTAGAACAACTATCATGGGTAAAGTAAGCGAAGCTAATTCAGCAGTATTTGCTCCAACTGTGGTAATTGCAAGATCACATTTTTTGAGTACTTCATAGCAAGGGTGTTTATTAATTAAATAAATTTTTGTATTATTTGAGGTTTCAATAACATAATCAAAAACGGAACTTTTAATTTGTTTAATTTGTTTAATTTTGGATGAATAATATTTTGATATAGGATTCTTATTACTTTGAAAGAATAAATATTCGCTTGTACTTGTAGTTGGTGCTATGGGAATAATAAAGTTAATATTTTTATTATTTTTATTAATATGATCAGCCATTTCAAGAAAGAAAGGAATACCTACCATGAGCTTTGCTTTTTTAGAACCTGGTAGTAAAGCAATCCACTTTTTTTCTTCAAGATTTAAAGCAATTTCTTTTTTATTCGTAATGTCTGCCATTAAATCGCCAATAATTTTACATTTATATCTATATTTTGAAGGAATGCTTTTCTTAACGTTTTTATTCATTGCTGCAATTACATTGTTCCAACGTGGCCATCTTGAAATCCATTCAGCATATGTGATGTTGATATAACCTAATCTTTTTGCTAACAAAACACTCCAAAATTGATCACCTCCAAGAAAAATAACGATCCCCTTTTTAGGCCATTTTGCATATTGAGCAGGCCTGATTAACAATTTCCAAAAAGTCTTTGCTTCTGTAACTAATTCAAATTTGTTCCAAGATTTAGCAACTTCATATTCTTTACCAGTAGCATTTGGACACGGTACTAAAACTAATCTTATTGAGAAATTCAGTTTATCAATATTTTTCGAAGTATCATTTATCTTATTTAGATAATCCACTACAGGCCTTACCCACGTTGATAATTCCCCAGGCCCATTAGAAATAATTACAACTGCAATTGATTTTTTTTTCATTGCAGTCAATCCAAGATACATTAAATGCGGACGGCGAGACTTGAACTCGCAAGGCCTAAGCCACACGCTCCTTAGACGTGCGCGTCTACCAATTCCGCCACGTCCGCAAAGGGTTTTCAAGCACAAGGGTGTTCTTAAACCACTAAGTTATCATACATTAATCGCATTAATTTGCGATAATATTTTATTAATCTGCTCGGTTTAAATTCTTAAAAGATTTATTTTATATCACTTAGTTTTAAATACTTAAAATGACTGATTTTTTCTATTGCATAAATAAATAATTATCCACATATAACGTTTTAGGTTGTATTGTTAATCAATGCATTCTTGAAATTCAAAAATTTTATTGAATACTTTTTAAAGTAATTTCAATTTAAATTAATTTTTATTTCTTCAATTTAATTTTGTAATGGTTGAAAAAGTTTTAATTGCTAATCGTGGAGAAATAGCTTTACGAATTATCAGAAGTTGTAGAGAGCTTGATATTGCAACTGTTGCTGTTTATAGCACCGTAGATAAAAAGGCATTGCATGTGCAATTAGCAGATGAAGCAGTTTGCGTTGGAGACTCACTAAGTAACAAGAGTTATTTAAATATTCCTAATATCTTAGCTGCTGCTACATCAAGAGGAGTTGATGCTATTCATCCAGGTTATGGTTTTCTTGCGGAGAACGATAAATTTGCAGAAATGTGTAACGATCATGGTATAACTTTCATTGGTCCATCTCCCAATGCTATTAGATCAATGGGAGACAAATCTACTGCTAAAGAGACAATGGAGAGAGTAGGAGTGCCAACTGTTCCGGGAAGCAAAGGTTTATTATCGAGTGTTGATGAGGCCTACGAAATGGCACAAGAGATTGGATATCCCGTCATAATAAAAGCCACAGCTGGAGGAGGAGGTAGAGGAATGAGATTGGTTGAAAATAAGGCTAATTTAGAAAAAATGTTTAAAGCAGCCCAAGGAGAAGCAGAAGCGGCATTTGGAAATGATGGTTTATATATGGAGAAATTTATAAAAAAGCCAAGACATGTAGAAATTCAAATCCTTGCTGACAGGTCAGGTAATGTGGTTCATCTAGGAGAGAGAGATTGTTCTGTACAAAGGAGGCACCAAAAATTATTAGAAGAGTCTCCCAGTCCAGCTATAAACCATTCTCTTAGAAAAAAAATGGGTAATGCAGCCATTGCTGCTGCAAAAAGTATTAGTTATGAAGGGGCGGGAACTGTTGAATTTTTAGTAGATGATGATAATAATTTTTACTTTATGGAGATGAATACCAGGATTCAAGTGGAACACCCCGTAACTGAAATGGTTACTGGTGTTGATCTAATCGCTGAACAAATCAAAATAGCTGGAGGTGACAATTTAGGATTTACTCAAGATGATATTCAATTAAATGGACATGCTATTGAATGCAGAATTAATGCGGAAGATCCTTCACATAATTTTCGCCCATCTCCCGGAAAAATAACTGGATGGCTGCCTCCAGGGGGCCCAGGAGTGAGGGTTGATAGTCATGTTTATACTGGTTATGAAATACCGCCATTTTATGATTCACTTATAGGTAAATTAATAGTCTGGGGTAAAGATCGTAATACTGCTATTAAAAGAATGAATAGAGCTTTAAATGAATGCGCTATAACAGGAATTCCAACAACAATTAACTTTCATTTATCCCTTCTCAATAAAAGAAAATTTATGGAAGGCAAAATTCATACTAAATACGTTGAGGAAGAATTATTACCTAACTATTAAAGCAATATAATGCCTTCTTAACTTATACTTTTTAGAATGGCTAATTTGATTAAACCTTGTTGACCAACTAATATTTCTCTTAGAAAACTTATTATTCCTATCCAAATCACTGGGCCAACATCGACGCCCCCAATGGGAGGAATCAATTTTCTCGTAACGTTTAAAATAGAACTTGTTGGAATTGCAATTAATAACCAAAAACCTTTATTTAAATCAACTTTTGGGTACCAAGTTAAAATTAATCTTATTAAAAAGACTAGGGTTAGAAATGATAAAAGAATTCCTAGTGTAAGATCTAAAGCATGTAAATAGTTTTGAGACAATGAAATAACAATTGTTTAATCCATCTTAATAAATATCCCATAAGTTAGGATTTAATTCGTATTATAAATTCAGAATTTAATTTTAAAAAAGTGATTCAAATTTCAAATCTAATATTAGCGGCTGATGTTTCCCCAGAAGTGGCTGGTAGTTCTGGCTTCAATATGATAGCGAGTTTCTTCGCAGCAGCTTTACTTATAGTTATTCCAGCAGCAGCTTTTTTGATCTTTGTTAGCCAAAAAGATTCACTTGAACGTACTTCAGCTACACGTAGACGCTAGTTTTTATAAAACTTTTAAGTAAACTATATATAAAGGTGTTTCGTTGCACCTTAAAAAAATAAGTTTTGGAGAAAAAAAGTGGTCAATGCTAGTCTAAATTGGGCGAGTATTGTAGGCATCGTACTAGCTGTATGTGGAGGTGGCCTATATTTTTTGAGGTCATTTAAACCTGCGCTGGCAAGAGATTATGATGTTTTCTTTGCGGCAATAGGTCTTTTATGTGGAGGAATATTATTTTTTCAAGGATGGAGATTAGATCCTATTTTGCAATTTGGGCAGTTTTTATTAGCAGGAACGACGGTATTCTTTGCATATGAAAGTGTTCGACTAAGAGGTGTTGCAACTGACCAAGCAAGAAGATCTTCTTATTTTGAAGATGATCAGATCCCAGATATGCCTAGAAATTCTTCCAGAAATAGATTTAATGATGATTATGATCAATTTGAGGATTCTGATAGACCTTCTAGAAGATTCAAACCTAAAGATGATGATTTAGAAGATGATTACATGGAAGCTAGATCACAAAGGAGAAATATATCAAGAGCTATTCCTGAGTCTGCAGTAAGCAGGAGGCGTCCTTCTTTAAGAGAGTCTAATCAATTTGAGAATGAAGAACCTAAGAGAAGAAGAAATCGGTCTGAAGATAATAGGGTGAGTAATGAAGATAGAAGAGGAAGTTTTGGAGAAAGAAGATCATCAAGAAGTGAAATTAAAAGAGGCTCTCGGCCATTATCTAATCAAGAAGTTTCTAGAAAATCAAATAATTCCTCTCTTAAGGATGCTTCTACCTCCTCTAATAAACCAACAAGGTCATCTATAAGATCTCAGACTTCAACAGAAAAAGTAGAAGATGCGTCATTTTCTACAAATATCAATGAAGTAAAAAAGCCTCGTCAAGCAAGAAGCTCAGCAGCTAGTGCAAGATCAACCTCTAAAAATAAAACTGGAAGGTATACTGTGGGAACAAAAAAAAATAAACCCAGAGATAACAGTTCTAGATTTGATGACTAATTAAAATATCCCAGCCCAATTTAGAAATGATTTTTGACTTATTAATTCAATTAAAATAATTGCTAAAAAACCGAGCATTGCAAATCTTCCATTCGTTATTTCTGAATAATTGCTCCATCCAAAATTATATCTATCTTCAATTTCAATTGATTGTTCCTCAATTTTAATTTCTTCAGAATTTGTTTTTTCTAGATCCATAGCTTCCTGATTATTTTGTTCTTGATTTGAAGTCATGATTGTAATCTAATTTTTAAAATTATACTTATCTGTAGTAAATAATTTCCAGTCTCCTTGTCCATTTAATTCTAAAATGTTCTCATGAAAATCTTTTAAACTAGGCCTGTGTCCCACGCTTATCAACGATAATTCTCTATCCCTTAATAAATTATATAGTCTTTTTTCAGTTTTAATATCGAGTGCACTAGTAGCTTCATCTAACACAGCAAATCTCGGAGAATTAAGTAGTAATCTCGCAAAGGCTAATCTTTGCTGCTCTCCTAATGAAAGTATTCTTGGCCAATCTTGTTTGACGTCAAGGTTGGGATATCTATCAACAATAGAATTTAAGTTTACTTCATTAAGAACAGAAACTAAGTGGTCATCACTAAATTTGTCAACTTCTGTTGGATAACATAATTGTTCCCTTAAAGAACCCAATAGCATATAGGGTTTTTGAGGTATAAATAGCAAATCACCTGTCTTTGGTTTTTTAATCGATCCTTGATTGGGTTCCCATAATCCACTGATCATCCTTAACAAAGAGGTTTTGCCACACCCAGATGGTCCTACTACTAATAATGATTGATTTGTTTCAATACTCAGATTTAAATTTTTGATAATAGCTTTATCAGACCCAGGTGGGAAAAGGTCGGCATTGTTGATAAGAATAGAAGAATAATCAGAAATTATATTTTGATTGTCTATTGGCTTGGTTTGACTGATACTTTCAACTTTTGACTGAAAACCCTCTAATCTTCCAATTCCTGCTGTGAACTTTGCAAGTTCCTCTATTTGATTAACTATAAAAAATAACGAACCTTCTACCATCCCAAATGCAAAGCTTGCTTGAATAAATCGACCATAATCAATATCTCCTCTAAAGTAAGGAATTGCCATTATTAGATATGGAAAGAAGTTGCCAGCATAATT
>QCSC01000005.1 GCA_003211655.1 Prochlorococcus sp. AG-469-F22
GATTTATTGATTATTGATTCCTTATCAGGATTATTATTAGAAACTTTAGTATTAGTCATTTAATTAAATTTGTAATTAATCAAAAATTTATTTTTAAGGGTTTTTAATTTCCAGAGATTCAACTTTCTTTATAAGTTCGTTTTTTAGTTGCTCTGGATTAAATAGTATAGGTAATAAATGAGGGCTAGACTTTTCTCTAAAGTAAAAAATACCGGGGATTATGGGGAAAAAGAATTTCCAAGAGATCCAATTTTTAAATGGAAAGGTTCTAATTTCTTTTCCAAGTTGCAAAACTACAAAATCTTCATTAGTGATTTTTATTCTTAAAGTGAATGATTGAAGCAATAAAAAAAAGCTAAATGCAGCAAATACTATTGTGGGCCAATAACCAATATTTAGAAAAAGGAGCATAAAACTTAAAATTATTAGGATGATTGGTAATTGAAAAGATGGAGAGATGGTTACTGGCTCAGTTCGCTTTGATTTAGTATTAAACATCAATTTATCCAAATAATATTTGTGTTAGAACTACATCCATTAAAGATACAGTAACAAGAGTCATTACCACAGCACCTGTTGTACTTGTTCCTACTTCTTTTGGACCTCCCTTAGTAGTAAGGCCATATCCACAGGCAATAATTGATATTAGTAATCCGAAAACTACGGATTTAATTATCATGGATGATATGTCTGAACTAGTTAAGCTTACATTACCAGAACGAATAGAGTTCCAAAAAACAATGGGAGGAACGTTATAAAAAATTGTGCTCCAGATTTGCCCACTCCATAAAGCAACTGATAAAAATAAAAGACATTGTATTGGTGACATAATTATCATGGAAAGTAATCTTGGAACTACTAAATATTGAATTGGTTCAGTTCTTAACATTGTTATAGCTTCTATTTGTTCTGTAACTTTCATCGTTCCGAGTTGAGCTGCATATGCAGTAGCGACTTTGCCAGTCATTAAAGTAGCAGTTAGAAGAGGAGCCATTTCTCTTGCCATCCCTACAGCTAGTAAGCCCCCTATTTCACTAGAAACCCCCATGCTTGTTAGTTGGGAAGCTACCTGAATATTAAAAACTGTACCTGCTGCAATGCCTGTAATTAGAACAATGAGTAAACTTCCGGGACCTGATTCCATAAGCTGTTCAAAAAGGTCATTTTTTGAAATTTTACCTCTAAAGATATAGTTAATTGCTTGTCCTCCAATTATTAGGCTACTTACAAGCCTTTTAAAAAACTTTGGATAGTACATTTTTTTATATTAATTGGTTAATAATTTTTGATCCCACTTTCGCATTATAAATAGTCCAACTATTACTAACAAAGAAGGTATAAAACCAATACATAACCTAATGGTTAATTGAGCTAAAGATGATTGTTCAATAATATTTAAACTAGAATTGTCCACATAACATGATTGATAACCAGATATATATAGTAATAAACCTAATACTTGAACACTTAGTCCAATGCCAATTTTCTGAATAAGAACCATCCAAGCAGTATAAAGGCCTGCTGGTTTTTCTGGATCTTCATCTATTGCATCAGGAAGTAGTGACCAAGGTATTAAGTACGCGGTTGAAGCTCCTATTCCAATTAAACAGATTATGACAATCAAAATTATGAATAGGATAAGGTTATCAAAATTAAGTAAAAAGCCATCTTCTATAGAAGAAACTTTTGATAAAGAAGGTAAAAATAATGCTGCTGTACAAGAAATAATCCAAATAATTGCACCATAGTTTAAAGCTGAAATTCTGTTCAACTTATTTGAAACTCTTGCCCATATTTGTAATCCTATTAGGGCACTTATTTGAAATGGTATTGGAACCCAGTTAGCAATTTCTGAAGGCACATTAAGAACATCCTCTACATAAATTAACGCGACTGTTTGCATTAACTGCAAGGCGCACCAAAGTAAAATATAAAGAGAAATTACTTTAAGAAATTTTTTGTTATTAAATATTCTTTTGAATTGAAGTTTAATTGGTTCCGCTTTCCCAGTTGGCCGTCTAGCTTTTTTTGCATATGGGGCTAGTCCCCAGCAAGATAATAAGGTTGTTATTACTGCTATAAAACCGCTAATTTTGCCCATCACAAAATATTCGTTATTAGCTAATCCTTCTGAATTTAAAACCACTCCAGCTATTATTAAACCAGTTAAACCAGCTATTATTGAACCCGTAAATCTTGCGGCATTTAACCTAGTTCTTATTGAAGTTTTTTCTGAGATTTCTGTAGATAGAGCTGCGAAAGGAAGATTAATACTTGTATAAGCAGTCATTACAATTATTGAAATCAAAGTGTAGTAAATCGTTCTGTTTATTACAGGGCCTGTGGGGATCCACCAAATTGCTGCCAAAGAAAGCCCTAGAGGCACTGCAGCAATTAGCATCCAAGGTATCCTTGGCCCCCATCTCGATTTTGTTCTATCACTTAACCATCCTATTAATGGATCGTTTATTGCATCCCATATTTTTATCAACATTAGTAATGAACCTGCAATTAAAACGGGTAAACCTGCCGAACAAATAAAGAATCTAAAAAGGAAGAAGCCAAATTGCGTGGCGGCTAGACCTGTGCCTGCATCTCCAAGTCCATAAGAGAGCATTAATCTTGTTCTTGATCCGGTTATATTTTTTGAGTGTGAATTTTCCAATCTTTTTACTTTGTTGATTGTTTGGTAATATATTATTGCAAAGGTAATTCTATTACTTATTGCGGGCGTGGTTTAGTGGTAAAACCTCAGCCTTCCAAGCTGAAGATGCGGGTTCGATTCCCGCCGCCCGCTTTTAGATTATATTATTTTTTGTTCCAAATACTTCTTCTGAAATAATTAACACAGAGCTTCTATTATCTATCTTAATAAAAGTATCGGTAATGGGGATAGGCTTAGTAGTTTCAGACTGATTAGTATCAATAATTTTGAGCCATTTACTTTTAGATTTTGGTAAATAAAAATCAATGCTTTTTGAATATGCATTTAAGCCAGCCCAAATTAGAGGATTATTTTCACCTTTATTGATGCTTAATGCAACTGTATGTGACCAACTACTCCAATCTGGGCTTTCTAACTTTGGACCATGCCAATAATAATTGGCTAAATTGTCAATTTCTTTTTTATTTGTTGAAGAAATAGGATTAAAAAAATTAATAAATTTTTTTCTTATTTTTATTAAATACTTTAGAAAATTTAATAGTTCTAAATCTTGTTGATTTTCATCCCAATTCATCCAACCTAAAGAATTGTTTTGGCACCAAGAATTATTATTACCGCCTTGAGATCTTCCGATTTCATCACCCATTAGCAACATAGGGACTCCTCTTGAAATGAATAAACTCAAAAGTAAATTTTTTTGTTGCCGCTTTCTTAATTTTTTAATAGATAAGTCTGATGTAGGTCCTTCCACTCCATGATTCCATGAATTGTTGTGGTTATCTCCATCTCTATTTTGCTCTTTATTTGCGAAATTATGTTTTTTGTTAAAGGTTACTAAATCTTTTAGTGTAAATCCATCGTGAGAAGTTATGAAATTTATAGACTTTGGTAAGAAATTATTTTCTTTGTAATATGATGGACTACCTTTGATTTTGTCACTCATGTTCCAAGCGGTATCTTTATCCCCTTTCCAAAATCTTCTTAAGTCATCTCTGAAATGCCCATTCCATGTAAACGTTTTCTTAGATGGGAAATCGTTTAATTTATATAATCCTCCACAATCCCAAGGCTCACTAATAAATTTGATATCCGCAAGTTCAGGATCACATTCAATATCTTCAAAAATTGGTGGATTATCAAGAGGGATGAGATCTTCACCTCTAGACAAGGCAATACCTAAATCAAATCTAAAACCATCAACTCCTAATTCATTTGCCCAGCATTTTAATGACTCTAATATTAATTTTCTAACTAAACCTCTATTTGCTGCTATTGTGTTCCCACATCCAGAGACATCCTGATAATTGTTATCTTTGTCGATGAAATAATAAAGATTGTCATCTATCCCTTTCCAAGATAAAGCAGGCCCTTGATAATCTCCTTCAGAGGTATGGTTATAAACCACATCTAAAATGACTTCAATGTTTGCTTTATGGCATTCTTCCACAAATTTTCTAAATTCCTCTCTATTTTCTTTGGCGGTCTTATTAGAAAGATATTGAAAATGTGGAGTAAACCAGTTAATAGGACTATAACCCCAGAAATTTTCTAATCCATTAGGAGCATCATTTGGGTCAAAACAAAATACTGGAAGTAATTCAATACTAGTTATGCCAAGTTTTTTAAGATATGGAATTTTTTTTAAAAATTTTTTAAAACAACTTTCTTCTTCATTAGAGGATTGAGTAAATGCTTTGATATGCAACTCATAAATAATAGTTTCTTTCCATGAGTGTTTAGGTCTAGGGAAATCTTTAAAATTAAAAGATTTTCTATCACAAACAACACTTTTAAGACAACAATCCATGTTATTTATATTGTTGAGTGCATTTTTTCTTTTGTAATTACTCCATCCAGTAATGCCTCTTGAGCAAGGATCTATGAGAACAGTTTTAGAATAATTTTTATTTAGTCCATTATCATTCTGTTTTACTCTAAAGGCATAGATTGAACCTTCTTTGAGATTGTTTATTTCAGAATGCCAATAAGACCCAGTCTTATGACTATGATCTAACTTGAAGATTGTTTTTGGAGCAACTGAATCTTCTTTCTCGAATAATAAAATTTCTATATATTCTGCATTTGTAGCTATTATAGAGAAATTGACGCCTTTTGAAGTTATTGAACTACCCAGAGGCAATGGTTTTCCTACCTTTATATCATTCACTGTTTCTTTATTTCTTAGATTTTTTTATAAATGAACTAATTTAATTAAATAATTCACTTTCAGAATCATAAGTGCAAAATTAAAAAAAAAGAATCAAATTTGATGTTTCACTCATCAATATTTTTAAATTTAAAAAATTTTTTATTACTAATTAAATGTCCTTTTCTTTGTTTTATATTTATACACAAAAAAGTTCAAAACCTCGGTTCAAACGTAATACGATACTGAACTTTTTTGCTTTTAAAATGGAAAGAATATCCTTTTCATGTGCTGAGAAGAAAATATATATGAAATTTAATAAAAAATAATAAATATTTGAATTTCTTAAATTGATTACTTTTAAATATAAATTTTTTTATAATTAGAAAATAAACTTTTTTAAAGAAAACTAGTTATTGCAATAGTTTTGGTTCTTTATTTTAGCTAAAGTAAATTTAAGTGCTTATAAAAAATCATGATCTAACAAAATTGTTGAATAGCTAAAAATGGCATTAAATTTTGTATAAAGCTATGCGCCGCCGGCATTTTTGGTTGCCGTATTTGTATTTGCTCCATATGATATGCAAGTTCGAGGTAATTAGACTTGATTTTAAAACTCTTGTCTTTCAAATCTCTGCTATACAAACAATTCAATGAACAAAGCTGATTTAGTAAATCTTGTAGCTGCTCGTACTGAGCTTACAAAAACAGATGTATCTTTAGTTGTTGATGCAGCTATTGAAACGATTGTTGATTCAGTAGTGGAAGGCAAAAAAGTCTCCATACTGGGATTTGGTTCTTTTGAACCAAGGGACCGTTCTGCTAGACAGGGCTTAAACCCTAAAACAGGCGAAAAAATTGCGATTCCCGCGAAAAGAGTTCCTACATTCTCAGCAGGAAAACTATTTAAGGATAGAGTTCAAGGCTAATATTCTAATAGCTTAATTTGTCCTTAATTTAGGTGCTCTTTTTGAGCACCTTTTTTTATAAAGAAAAAAGGATTGATTATTTCTTATATTATTTTTAACATGATTTTATTAGGAGGGTTTTTACTTTTTGACTCTTTTTACTTATAAGAAATTCATAAGTTTCTCAATCCCTTTGTTAGTTTTATTCTTAAATCCTATTTTTGCCGAACAATTATTAACTAAATCGGAAATTTTAAGAAAAGCAAATGAATGCTTTAAAGATTTGCAATATAAAATATGTAGTAACTTATTATTGGAAATTGAGAAAATACAGTTAGTTGAGTCTGAGCAGAAAAAATATAAATGTCAGGCAAGTATTCTTGGTTTGCAGACAGAAATTATTGAAGCTTATTACTTTAGAAAGTTAAAGAAAAATAAAAATGGAATGATGCTTCCATATGTGATTAAAAATTGTTAATTCTTGAGAAAAATTTTAAATATAGAATATTATTAATTGGTTATAAAGGTTGTAATGGAAAAAGGTTTTTCTGAAAGTGAAGTTAAAAATGATAAACCTATTAAGGATTTGGAAAAAGAGAAAAAAGGGTTAGCTTCTTTTCTTAAAAGAAAAAAATTTACTTATACCTTACCAGGTAAAAAGCAGATTAATATTTTTGGTTCAGTTGTATTAGTTTTAAATATAATTTTAGTACTTTTGGTTATTTTTTATTTTAATAATCAAGGTTTTCATGATTTTATCTTTAATGTTGGGCGATAGCTTAATTTTTTATCGAAAGAATTTTAGAAGTGATATATTTAAATTTTGACAGGAAATTTATGAAGATAGTTAGCTTATTTTTTCAAGTGGTTATATCAGTTGTACTTATTGGATTTTTAGTATACTTTTTAAGTGGTTATGACTCTGCTTTCGAGGCGGATCAGTCATGTCACTCATATCTTTCTAATTTGCCTGACCCGTCAGGTAGCTTAGGCTGTGATCATGATACTGAAACTCATCAATGGATATTATATGAGACTCAGGATAATTTAGAACCAGCAAAAATTATCAAAAAATATAGATATAAGTTTTTATAGTTTAATTTTTTTATAAAAGAATTTGGCACTTAAAATTGAAATGATTGCTGTAATTGTAAAAGTAAGATATTGATATATGCTCCCCTCTTGATAGATATTATTTTTATAAAGAGGAAAATCTATAAATGAACCAAATGTTCCCCAAATTATTACCCAAGCTGAAATGTATAGGAAAATTTTTAATGGATTAGATTTTTTTTCTTCCATTTTCAATTTATACCAAAGATTGAGGAAGTAACAGGTCTTCCTTTAAAAACTAATTCGGTTAATAAGAGCATTAAAAAACCAATCATAGCTGCTCTGCCATTAACAAGTTCAGCACTACTATTAAATCCAAAAACATTTTTTACTTCATCACCTTGATTATCAACCCACTTTGAATATTCACTATCAAAAGATGTATTATTTGTATCTTCATTTGGCTTTTCAATAGAACTATTATCCGAATTTTCTAATGGAGGATTTTCTTCTTTCATGAAAAATGTCTTTTTAATAATGATAGTGTCTTAAAACAAATTTCATTGAATTGGAATTCAAATATTAAAAAAAATTATGGTAAAAGTAATTATCCATAGTATTTGAAGTCTTAAAATTAATTGACAAATAATATTTATTTTTTCTTTGGAGCAAATATCACCATTTGAATTGATAATTGGCTTTTCAATAATTTCATCATTGTATTTGTTCTCACCTCCTAATTTGATATTGGAAATATATGCAAAAATAGCCTCTGAAATACCAGAATTAGGAGAATCATATTTAATTCCATCAGAGTAACTTTTTTTAATGACAGAAATATATTTTTTAATTTTAGAACTAACCAAAGGTAATGTTAATAAAACTAATCTACTTGGAAGGAAAGTTGAACAATCCTCAATTTTTGCACTAAAAAAACCTAGATATTTGTACTGGTCATATTTATAGCCGATCATTGAATCCAAAGTACTTATTGCTTTATATGAAAAGCCAAGTGATAAAGGACCTGGAAGAAAAATCGAAAATTTGATAAAAACTGTTCCAATAAATATCCAAAAAAGCGGACCAAAAATCCCATCAACTGAATTTTCTGTAAGACTTTCAATACTTGATCTCAAAAGATGCTCTAACGAAGCTGTACTTACATCTCTACTTACAATTCTTTGAACTTTTTCTTTAACTATTTGTTCATTTCTTTGATCAGTTATGTTGCCGTTTATAAGATTTGAAATTTCTTTTACGCTTGAGATTAGACTTTTTGAAGCTAAACAACTCGATAAGCCTAAGAAGATTAACATTCCAAAAATAAGATTGCTTTTTGATTGAATGAAAATTAATTCAATAATCTTACCGATTACAAAGCTTGTCGCGATAGTCGATAGTGCAATAAATAATCCGCCCCAAAATAATATCCTCTTATTTTCCTTGAAATTATGGATAAAAAAATTAGTTATTTGTTTTATGTAAATCCCAATTATTTGAACAGGATGGATGATAAACCTTGGATCACCAATTAAAAGATCAAACCCAATCGAGCCAATAGATATAAAATATAAATTTATTTCAGCCAACTGAACATAGCACGAAGACCTTTTCCAACTTTTTCTATCTCGTGTTTAGAATTTTCTTCTCTCAATTTTGTCATTAAGGGTTTGTTATTATCACATTCATCTACAAAATTCTTAGCGAAAGTACCATTTTGAATATCTTTTAAGATTTTCTTCATTTCTTCCTTTGTATCATTATTTATAAGTCTTTTCCCACTTACATAATCACCATATTCTGCAGTATTTGAAATTGAATCTCTCATTTGAGATAATCCCCCCTTGACCATAAGATCGACAATTAACTTTACTTCGTGTAAACACTCAAAATATGCTAATTCGGGTTGATATCCTGCCTCAACGAGAGTTTCAAATCCTGATTTGACAAGTTCTGATAAACCACCACATAGAACTGCCTGTTCTCCAAAAAGATCTGTTTCAGTTTCTTCTTTAAAATTTGTTTCAAGAATCCCAGCTCTTGTACCTCCAATACCCTTGGCATAAGACATGGCTAATGATCTCGCATTGCCTGAATAGTCCTGTTCAACTGCAAATAGAGCGGGAACTCCTTGGCCATTCTGATATTCCCAACGAACAGTATGTCCAGGCCCTTTTGGCGCAATCATTACAACGTCGACAAAATTAGGTGGCTTAATGAGTTCGAATCTTATATTGAATCCATGTGCAAAACTTAATATCTTACCTTCTTTTAAATTTGGTTCTATCTCTTTGATATAAACCTCTTTTTGGAATTCATCTGGAAGCAGAATCATAATCCAATCTGCTTTTTCACAAGCCTCAGAAACAGTAAATACTTTTAATCCATCATTAATAGCTTTGCTTTCAGAATTACTACCTTTGTATAACCCTACTATTACATCCATCCCACTGTCTTTAAGATTTAAAGCATGTGCATGGCCTTGTGAACCGTAGCCTATTATTGCGATAGTTTTATTTTTTAATAGACTTAGGTCAGCATCTGTGTCATAAAAGAGTTGTGTCATTAGTTGTAACTTCTAAACTTTTGATAGTTAATATTTTAGACATTAAAGGTGTAAATAAACCATATAATTGCTCATTTAAAAATTAATATTTAAATATTAATTTTGGATAACAAGATCTAGCTGGCCTCGCTTGGATGTGAAATTACTCTGTCAATTAGCCCATAGTTTTTAGCTTCTTCAGCACTTAGAAAATAATCTCTGTCAGTATCTTTCTCTATTTTTTCAAAGGTTTGACCTGTCATATCAGACATAGAGTGATTCAACATATCTTTAATTCTCAGTATTTCTCTAGCTTCTATTTCAATATCGCTAGCCTGACGTTGTGAAGTCCCTCCCAGTGGTTGATGAATCATAATTCGACTATGAGGAAGAGCAACCCTTTTACCTTTAGTACCAGCTCCTAGTAAAAATGCTCCCATTGAGGCTGCAAGACCTACGCATATAGTGACTACATCGCTTTTAACGTATTTGATAGTGTCATATATTGCCAATCCAGCAGTGACTGATCCGCCAGGACTATTTATGTAAAGATAAATAGGTTTTGTATTATCATCAGAATCAAGGTAAAGCATTTGAGCAACTAAGCTGTTCGCAATTCCATCATTAACTTCTTGTCCGAGAAATAAAATCCTCTCAACTCCCAATCTTGTGTAAATGTCTACCCATCTTTCGTATTGACTTCCTGGGAGTCTATAAGGCACGCTTGGAGTTCCTATTGGCATAATTTTAAAAAAGTAGTGAGTTAAAAGTAAGGATTAAATGTTATTTGGCAAATCTTTTTGACTTGTGAGTATTCTATCTATCACTCCATAATCTAAAGCTTCTTGAGGGTTAAGATAACTCATCCTATCCGAATCTTTCGAGAGTTCTTCAATACTTTTACCAGTGTTGCGTGATAAGATCTCCAGCATTGATTTTTTATTTTTTAATACCTCTTCTGCCCTTATTTGGATATCAGTGGCTTGCCCTCTAGCACCGCTAATTGGTTGATGAAGAACAATAGAAGCATGTGGGAGAGCCGCTCTATGACCTTTAGTCCCTGAAGACAAGATAACTGCCGCTGTCCCCATTGCTTGTCCAATACAAATTGTATGAATAGGAGGTTTAATGTAGTTGATGGTATCGCAAATAGCAAAAGCTTCTGTTTCAAAACCAACTGCATCTCCTGTATACCAGCTAGTTCCTGTTGAATTTATATAAAAATATATAGGTTTGTCTGGATCATCAAATTCTAAATAAAGGAGTTGAGCAATAATTAGCTCCGTAACATCCATTCCTAATTGTCTTTTAGCGTCATCGTCTGAAAACAACGGTAATCCTAAGTATACAATTCTCTCTTTTAGCAGAAGAGAAGGCAAATCTGGTGGCGGAGTCCTCATAGCGGTATTCTCACCGTAATAAGGAGCAGATACAGTCATATGTTCTACAAAATAAATACTAACTTGATTCTAGCTATATTTAGCCCTGTGTCGCTGGAGATTTAAAAGATTTGTTTGACTCCGGATTATTTATCAATTTCCCAAATACCATTCTTCCAGTGGGCGTTTGCAATGCACCTGTAATAACTACGTCTAGTCTTTCTCCAACAAATTTCTTTGCATCATCAATTACGACCATTGTCCCATCATCTAAATATCCAATTCCTTGCAATTTTTCTTTACCCTCTCTGACTATTTTTATATTAAGTGATTCTCCAGGCTGTACTTCTGGCCTTAAAGCTATAACTAAATCGCTCAAATTCATAACTTTTAATTCTTTTACCTCTGCAATTTGAGAAAGATTATAATCTGCCGTAATTAAAGTACCTGCCATATCCTCCGTAATTCTTAGAAGTTTTTCATCTACCCCATTCCCCTCATATTTAGTTGGGTTTATTACAAGTCTTCTTCCATATAGTTCTCTCAGCTCTTTTAATAATTTAAGACCTCTTCTTCCTTTGCCTCTTTTTTCATTACTACTAGAGTCAGCTAAAGTTTGTAGCTCATCAATTACACTTTGGGCCACAATTAATTGCCCCTCAAGTAATCCACAGCTTAATAAACCATTTATCCTTCCATCAATAATTACACTAGTATCAAGAATTTTTGGGCTTGCTGCTGGAATTATTCCTTCGTTTACCAAATAAGCGTCGGTATTCGTAGGGTTAAATAGTCTTAACAATGTCCTGCCGTGAGTATCAGCTAATTTATAACCAAGTGCACCAAAGAAAAAATTACTAAGAATGGCTGCTAAGGGTTTTGCAAAAAATACTTCCCTTGGAAATGGAATTAACAATATTGGAGCAAGTAGTAGATTTGCAACAAGTAATCCCAAAATTAACCCTACCGCTCTACTTATTAATAAATCCGTAGGCATTGTACGTATTTGATCAAGGAATGTCTTTCTGAGCTGTAAAAATACAAAACCTGCTGCTAATCCAATAAAAAATCCTATTATCGCTAGTACAATTCTAAAACCTTCTACATTAGAGACCTGTTTAAGTATGTCTATTGGTAGAAGATCAACCCCAAGCCATCCTGATGCCGCTCCAGAGAATACAAATAAAATCAGTACTAAGATATCTGTCATATATATAATCTACTAGGATTTATTAATTGAGTAAATAAAGATTTTATTTTTTAAACTCCTCTATGTTTTTTTTAAGCTTTATATTTTGTTTATATAATGAATAAATTTCCAAGAAGTGCTTACGTACACATACCTTTTTGCCACAGAAGATGTTTCTATTGTGATTTTGCAGTTATACCTTTAGGCGATAAAATCGAAAGTTTAGAGGGATATGGGAGTAAAACCGTAAAAGAATATTTAACCTATTTAAAAAAAGAAATATTATCAATTAAACATAAATCTCCTCTTTCAACAATTTATATCGGTGGAGGAACTCCTTCAATTTTAAATCCATTACAGATTAAAGATTTAATAAATCTTTTTAAGGAGAATTATAAAATTGATTATGGTGCCGAAATTACAATGGAAGTTGACCCAGCTAGTTTTAATGAGGATGATCTATATGGCTTTATAAAGGCTGGGATTAATAGATTTAGTCTTGGTGTTCAAAGTTTTAATAATCAGGTTTTAGAACAGGCAGGAAGAAGACATTGCAGTAAAGATGTAGAAAAATCTTGTTTTTGGTTAAAGAGAGCATATGATCATGGTCTTATAAAAAGTTGGAGTTTGGATTTAATTCAAAATTTACCAAGAAGTGGTTTTAAAAAATGGCAAGAAGACTTAAAACAATCGTTAAAGTTCTGTCCTCCACACATATCAATTTATGATTTAAGTATTGAGAATGGAACTGTTTTTAAAAAATTAGTTGACTTAGGTAAACTATCTTTACCAAATGATGAAGAAGCTTATAAAAATAGTCAGTTAACAAATTTTATCTTGAAAGCTTCAGGTTATTCAAGATATGAAATTTCTAATTACTCTATTCCTGGTCATCAATCAAGACATAATAGAGTTTATTGGAAAGGTCTAGGATGGTGGAGTTTTGGTCAAGGTTCGACTAGTTCTCCTTGGGGGGAGAATTTTACAAGGCCAAGAATTAGTAAAGATTATAAAAAATGGGTAACTAAGCAATGCGAAATCAAATTAGAACATTCACTCATTAACCAAGAAAATATTTATAAAGAATTGGATGAGAAAATCATGTTAGGAATGAGACTTAAAGAGGGCATCAATATTTTTAATTTATTAAACGAACAAAATTGGGATAATAAAAAGTCGAAAATTGCTTTAACAAAGTTATTAAAAGCATGGGCCCCCTTCCTTGAAAGTGGCCTTTTAATTAAAAGAGGAAACAGATTTTTTTTTAGTGATCCAGAAGGAATGGAATTAAGCAATCAAATTCTTGTTTCAATGTTTAGATGGTGGGAAAAATTTAACTGAGCTTTTCTTCTGCTACCCATTCTTTTAGTTTTTCACCAAACAATTTCTTCCCATCAATAATTGGTCTACAAAATGGAGGTTGCTTATCATTTAGTCCTAACAAATCAGCAGTAACTCTTACTTGTCCATCACAAAATTTTCCTGCACCTATACCTATTGTTGGTATCTCTAACTCGGTTTGAATTTCTTTAGCAAGTAATTCTGGAATATGTTCTAAAACCATAGAAAAACATCCTAATTTTTCTAGTGATAAAGCATCTCTTTTGATTTTTTCGTGACTTTCTGAATTTTTCCCTTGTTGTTTAAATCCTTGATTCAAATAGCTCTGTGGAGTAAGCCCTAAATGTCCCATGACAGGAATCCCCATCCTTATGAGCCTTGAAATAACATTCTGTACCTCTGGATCAGCACCCTCAACTTTTACTGCCTTTGCGTAAGTATTCTTAATTATTTTTCCGGCATATTCCACTGCCTTGTTTTCTCCGCATTGATAAGTAAGAAAAGGCATATCACATACTAATAACGACTGTTCTTCTATTTCTTTGCTGAACCCTCTAGAAACTGCATTTGTATGATAAATCATATTCTCTAACGTAACAGGCAAGGTCGATTTGTATCCTAAACAGACCATTGCTAAAGAGTCTCCCACCAGAACAATATCTGCTCCTGATTGCTCAGCTAGAGAACCTGAAATAGAATCCCATGCAGTTAATGCAATAATCTTTTGAGATTTTTTTTTATATTTAACTAGTTCTGATGGCAACATAAAAGCTATGTATCTTTTTTTATCAAAAATTGCTAGTATTACTTAGACTCGGCCTTTCGCGGTTTTAACGCCCAAACCTGGTCAGGATCGGAAGGTAGCAGCCACAAGGGATGCTTGAGGCAGGCGAGATAACCGAGTCACTCAATTTTAGCGATTATTCGATATCTTTTTTATTCTGCCTTAATCTTAAAAACTCTGGAATATTAGTACCTGTGTCTTTATTATCAGAAATATTATAAAGTGGCTGATTAGATAATCTATTTTTAATCCTTTGTTGTTTTAACGGTTGATTAGTTTCGAAACCTGTTGCAATAACAGTTACCTGTATTTCTCCTTCCATTGATTCGTCTATAACAGCACCTACTATTATGTTTGCTTCTGGATCTACGACATCATAAATAATTTCTGAAGCTGAGGTCATATCCTCTAATGTCATATCTTTCCCACCTGTAATATTTATCACACAACCTTTAGCTCCATCAATTCTTGCCGCTTCTAATAAAGGGCTATTCATTGCCGCTTGAGCGGCCTCTAATGCTCTAGATCTACCAGAGCCAATACCTATACCAAGCAGGGCAGTGCCAGCTTCAGTCATTACGGACCTAACATCAGCAAAATCAACGTTAACTAATCCAGGGCACGTAATTATATCACTTATACCTTTGACTCCCATCCTTAAAACATCATCAGCATTTCTAAAGGCTTCTTGAAGTGGAGCTCCTGCAATTACGTCTTTTAAACGATCATTTGGAATCACGATAAGCGTATCAACGTTTTCTGCTAATCTTGCGATCCCTTCTTCTGCCTGACGCATTCTCCTTTTACCTTCAAAAGAAAATGGCTTGGTTACTATTCCAACAGTTAAAGCACCACTTTGCTTGGCAACCTCAGCAACTACTGGAGCCGCTCCTGTCCCGGTTCCTCCTCCCATACCTGCGGCAATAAAAACTAAGTCAGATCCCTCTAATGTTTGTTGCAATTCATCTTTAGATTCCTCAGCAGCTTTTTGACCAATACTTGGATTCCCTCCTGCTCCTAGACCTCTTGTTAAGTTCTGACCTAGTTGAACTCTTCGATCTGCAGAAGATTGTAATAATGCTTGCGCGTCAGTATTTAAAACTCTGAATGAAACGCCTTCAAGATCACTATCAATCATCCTGTTTACAGCATTACTCCCACCACCCCCAACACCAATTACTTCAATTTTGGCATTCTGACTTGGAAGGATGTCTTTTGATTGATCAAAGTTTGGATTGTTTCCGAAGCTCATCTCTAAATAAAATCAAATACTAGTATTGGATGCATTATGAACTCACTAAGCTGATATGTAGGATTTTCTTGAAGAAAGTCCTTAAATATTAACTTGTCAAAAATTTGAATGAATAACCGAAACCCTTTCAATTACTGATCTAATCAAAAAAACTTTTATGAAATTTGTTTTCAATTATTAGGGTTTGAACACTTTAATTTTTGGATTGTTGGGGTCAGTTAGGTCGATATTATCTATTTTTTCTAGGATATTATTTTCTTTTATTTGGTTTTTCATATTATTGACTATTTGTAATTGATTTTCTATTTTTTTTGGGTTAAATCCTAACAATATTGTTTTAAGACTTTTTTCCTCTAAAGTTAAAAAGCCATTAGGGGAGAAATTTATTGTAATGAATTCAACATCGTTATATTTTTGGTAATTCAAAATTTTTGAGAGTGTCTCTCTAAAGTTTTCTTTCCATCCAAAAACTTTACTAGTTATTTTACTCAAATTTTCTTGATCTGAATATTTTAGACTGATGAAGAAACCATCTTCATCAATAAAACCAGTTATTTTTTCTCCTTTAAAAATCCTTTCGCCATAAGCTATTGGAGTTCTTGTTTTAATTAGAATTTTTAAACCAAAAGGGAATATTTGTCTAAAAACTGAAACATTCTTTAGAGATAAATTCTTTTTTAATTCTCTTTCTGTGTATGAGCTTTTGACAAATATCAATGAGGTAGGGAAATTTAGAGATGAGTTAGCAACAATATCGTCTCTAGAAAATAATTCGCTACCAACTATAGAAACATCTTGGTAATTAACATTTTTGAAAATTTTAGAGGTTGCATAACTTGTAAAAAATAAAAAGGTAATTAACAAAAAAAACTTTTTATTCTTTAATTTTTGTTTATCCTTCACAAATCACATCTAGCTTTTTCCATCAGTTGATCCATCCACTCTCTGGCCCTCTCTGCATCTGAAAATGGAACATCCATCTCTTTTCCATCCCCAACGAGTCTAAGCCTACACTTACCTTGTGATTCATTGGTTAAAGGTGCTTCTCCTGAGGTAAGGGCCATTAATTCTACTAGTTCTAGTTTCTTTATTGTAAAACTATCTTTTTCTTCAAATATTCCAGCTTCAAATAAACTCCATCTTAATTCACCATCCTTTAAAAAAGCTGCACCAGAACTATCTAATTTGCAAATTTCAGAACCACTTGCCCAATTCCTAAAAAGATTTTGTCTTCTTCTTTCTAGCCAACCGAGAGCTGTTAATAGAACGAAGATTAAAAGTAATGGTAACCAAAGTAGTCCATGCAACATTTGACTTTAATCTATAAATCTGATGATATATCTATTAGTCTAGCTACAAGTTGATCAATATTTAAACCTGAAGCATTCCAAAGCATCGGAAACATACTTTTACTAGTAAAACCAGGAATTGTATTTATTTCATTCAGAAAAATTTTATTTGAAATCTTTTCTAAAAAGAAATCAACCCTTGCGAAACCGTAAATATTTAATGCTCTACAACTTCTAATAGCAATATCTTTAATTTGTTCAGAGATTTGAGAATCAATATCAGCTGGAATAATTATTTGATTATCCATCGAATATTTTGAATCATAATCGTACCAATCGGTTGAATAAGAAACTTCACCGATTTCAGATGCGGTAAGTTTTAAATTACCAATTATTCCGCATTCAAGTTCTCTAACATCTAAACCTTCCTCGATAACAATTCTGGAGTCTATTTCCCAAGCCTTTTGTAATGCTTTAATTATTTCTGATCTAGTTTTGGCCTTCGAAATACCAAGTGATGAGCCTGAATTAGCAGGTTTAACAAAAACTGGTAACTTTAATTTTTCAATAATCTCAACAGATAAATTATTTTTTACTTTATCATCACTAAGATCTTGATTTTGAATATCTAAATAATTTACTTGGGGAATTTCTAGATGTGAAAATATTTTTTTCATTAATATTTTATCCATGCCAAGAGCAGAACCTAAAATTCCTCCTCCTACTATGGGCTTTTGGGTAAATTTTAATAAACCATGAATTGCACCATCTTCTCCATTTACACCATGCAAAAGTGGGAACCATATATCAATACCTTGAAATTCTATTGTGTTTAAAAAGTTAATTTCTCGTTTAGGGAAAACTTGGTACTTATCAATCGTTTCATTTTTTCTTTTTTCTTTTAGTAATACAAGAGATTGATCATTATCAAGCCAAACGCCATGCTTATTTATATAAAAAGCTTTAACCCAAAATCTATTTATGTTCGTTTTTGAAATTAATGCTTTAAAAACTGTCTTGGCGGAAGATACTGAAACATCATGTTCATTAGACTCTCCTCCAAAAATTATTCCAATACATTTTTTTTCTTTTTCTAACATTTAGAAAAATTACTTACAAATCTGACCACTTAAAGAAAAAGATCTAGCCTCCGTTATTTTGACATTTATTTCATCACCAAATGAATAATTAAATTTAATATTTTTTGGTATTTCTACAAATGTAAGTCTATTCGTTCTTGTCCTTCCCATCATTTGGGCATTATTTTTTGGATTCAAGCCCTCTATTAAAACACTTTCAATATTATTTAAATATCTTTGATTTCTTTTTCTAGAGGTTGTTTCAACTAGTTCATTAATTTCTTTTAATCTTTCCTTTTTAACTTCTTCAGGAATTTGATTATCCCAAATAGCTGCTGGGGTATTTGGTCTTGGAGAATAGGCGGCGGTCATTACTTGATCAAAGCCAATATCAGATATTAACTTCAATGTCTCACGATATTGGGTTTCTGTTTCTCCTGGGAAAGCAACTATTGCATCAGCAGTAATTGATGCATTTGGCATTAACTGTCTAATATTTTCAATTATTCTTTTATATTTTTCGATCGTGTAACCTCTAGCCATCAATCTAAGGATTTCATTATTACCACTTTGGAACGGAATATGAAAATGCTCACAAACTTTGTCTAATTCATAACAAGCGTTTATAAGCCTTTTTGAAAAATATTTTGGATGACTTGTTGAAAATCTTATTCTTTTAATTCCCTCTACATCATGAATAAAATAAAGAAGATCAGTAAGGGTATTTTCTTTCCTGCCCTCTTTGGTAGTTCCAGGAAGATCTCTACCGTAGGCATCAATATTTTGCCCTAAAAGAGTAACCTCTTTGAAATTATTATGAGCTAAAGTTTCTATTTCACTTTTAATTGCATCTGGATATCTTGACTGTTCTTTACCTCTAACAGATGGGACAACACAATAAGAGCATCTTTCATTGCAACCATAAATGATATTCACCCAACCACAAATAGAGCTATCTCTTCTTGGATTAGTAATATCTTCAGATATAAAAGTTTCTTCAGTGGCTACGACTTGATTACCTGAATCAACCCTCTCTAAAAGATTCTCAAGATTATTAACATGTTGTGGCCCCATGATTAGATCAAGTTCGGGCACTCTTCTTAAAAGAGATTCACCCTCTTGTTGCGCGAGGCAACCCGCTACAACTAATTTTAATTTTGGAGTACTATGTTTTCTTTTGACTTGCTTTCCTAAAAAACTGTAAACCTTTTGCTGAGCACTGTCTCTTATTGTGCAAGTGTTATATAAAACTAAATCCGCTTTTAATTCATCAATAGCTCTTGAATATCCCATTTTTTCAAGTGTGCCAGCCATCCTTTCGGAATCGGCCTTATTCATTTGACAACCAAAAGTTGTTATCCAATAACTACCTAAAGAGGAATTTTTGTAAGTCTTTTCTTCTTTTTGGATTGGTTTGGTTAGCACTTTGCAAAAAGTTTTGAATGACTTTTGTTAATTCAAAATTATAATTTAAATAATTTTGGAGCAATATTTTTGAGGGCGAGCGAGGGGATTCGAACCCCCGAATAGCGGCGCCACAAGCCACTGCCTTAACCACTTGGCGACGCCCGCCTCACATATATAAACTTAACAACTTACGAGTAAAATTTCATGCATATTTGTATGTTTTAGAAGATTTTGAAGTATTTTCCTATTTCTATATAAGCTTTATCTATGTTTTAAAATAAAATAAAAGCATATTAAATCTTGATCAACTCCGGAAAAACAGAGGTTCTTATACCTAGATGCCTTTGTGAAATAGAAAATGTTGATAACCTCAACGTGGATGATGAGGGTTTCGCTTCTGTTTTTGTTGCTTGGGAAAAAGGAATTGTTTCTGAACTAAAGCCGATAAATATCAAAAATAAAAAACCAAAAAAAATCCTTTTTCCAAGATTTGTTGAGTCTCACTCACATCTTGATAAATCTTTCACTTTTGGAGAGTTTCCTAATTTTAAATCAAACTATCATGAGGCCTTATCAGTAAATTTAGAGGAGCATAAAACAAGGTCTAAAATTAAAGTTTTAGAGAGAGCTGAAAAATCACTCAGCTTGGCTCTTAGAAATGGTTATAGAGCTATCAGGAGCCATGTTGATACCTACGAAAGTCAGGATAATAATATTTGGGATGAGCTTTTTAAACTCCAAAAAAAATATTCCTCTAAGTTGAAATTGCAATATGTAGCATTAGCTCCATTGGAGTTTTGGGATACTCCCCACGGAGAGGAATTAGCAAAAATTTTTTCTAAGAAAAAGGGTATTTTAGGCGGAGTTCTTGTTCCTCCCTTTAAAAATAGAGCAAAAATAAAATACTTACTCTCTAAAACTCTCTTGCTTGCAGATAAATATAAATTGGAAATTGATTTACACATAGATGAATCAACTATTGATCCAGGAGCGGGTATAAAAGTTCTTTTGGAAACTATTGATAGATTAAATATTAAAGTCCCAATAACATGTAGTCATTTAAGTAGTATTTTATCTCTAAATAATAATGAAATACTTAATCTGGGAAGCAAAATCGCTGAGAAAGATATAAAAGTGATTGCACTTCCTCTTACAAATTTCTGGTTGCTCAATCGTAAAGAAAAAAGTACATCTTTAAATAGGCCAGTTGCACCAATTAAGCAACTACAAAAATCATTAGTCGATGTTTCTATCGGAAGTGATAATGTTCAAGACCCTTGGTATCCATTTGGTAATTATGATCCTTTTTATTTGATGTCTCTTGCAATGCCAATGCTTCAATTAAATCCTTGGGAAAGATTGACTTTATCTTCCATTTTTTTGTCACCAAGTAGATTATTGAATTTACCTTGGGATGGGGTGGTTAAAAAAGGTTGCCCTGTGAATTTTGTGCTTTTAGATGCTGGAAATTGGGCGGATATTTTCTCAACTAATTTAAAAAGAGAAGTCCTTATAAACGGCGAATTGTATAGCTAATCAATTATTTTATGTTTAAAGTAAAAAACTAATTATTAATGTCTTCAAGAAATTCAAAATTAATAGAACAATTAAAAAAAATTGATAATTTAGAAATTATTGAAAGGACTTCCGATGTGAAAAGGCTTTCAAAAGACTTTTATAATTATTCTCCAATACTCGAAAAGAAACTAGATGGTTGTATCGCTGACTTGGCGGTACGACCTATTGATCAAAATGCAGTAAAGAAAGTAGCAGAAATTTGTTGGGAATTTTCGATACCACTTACTTTAAGAGGTTCAGGAACAGGAAATTATGGACAAGCTGTCCCTTTGTTTAAAGGTATTGTTATGCAGATGAATTGTTTAAATAAAATTGAAGAATTTTATCCTGAGACAGGTTTTGTAAAGGTACAATCTGGATGCTTAATGGGTGATTTAAATAAAGAACTAGAAAAATATGGAAGAGAATTAAGGTTGCTTCCCAGTACATGGAAAACTGCAACTATAGGAGGTTTTATTGCAGGGGGCTCAGGAGGTATTGGTTCAATTAGATGGGGATTTTTAAGAGATCCAGGGAATCTCATAGGTTTAGAAGCTGTAACAATAAATGAAGAGCCTAAATTACTAAGATTTGATGCTGAAGAATCAGAACCTTTAAATCATGCATATGGAACTAATGGAATTATTACTTCATTATTAATTGCTACTGATATAAAACGTAAGTGGTACTCGATAATAATTGACTGTGAAGGGTTAAATAAAACAATCGAAATATTAAAAACATGTACCACTGCAGCAATTGACTTAAAGCTTGGCGCAATTCTTGAGAAAGACATTGTAGATCAAATGCCTTCCTGGTTTAAAAGTAAATCCAAAAGTCACAAGATTTTGATTCAATCAACGCTTGGGGGGATAAAAACTATTGAATTAATTTGCAAAAAATATGAAGTTAATTCTTTTCTTCTTGGAGAAGAAGATAAATTAACAAATGGAATCTCTGAAGTAGTTTGGAATCATACAACCCTTCATATGAGGGCAAAGGACAAAAACTGGACATATTTACAGATGCTTTTACCTCTAGATAAGGAATTCGAATTAATTAATTCTTTGAGAGAAAAATGGGGTAAGAATATTCTTTGGCATCTTGAAGCTGTTTCTCAACAAGGAGTCCCTAGATTAGCTGCTTTGCCAGTAATAAAATGGCACAGTTCAGATCAAATAAACAAGATAATTGATAATTGTAAGAAACTGGGAGCAATTATTTTTAATCCACATGTATTAACTGTTGAGGGAGGTGGATTAGGAGTTATTGATTCTGATCAAGTAAAAGCAAAATTAAAATTTGATCCAAAAGGTTTATTAAATCCAGGTAAATTGCAAGGGTGGGAAATAAAAGATGAGTTTAATATTTAAAACTTTTGATTTTTTGCAAATTTAATAAACTCAGCAACTAAAAATATTGAGCCTGTAAGCACAGGAGTACATTTTGGCCATTTTTCAAGCTCCAAAAGATAGTTAAAAGCCAGATCAACTTTTTCAAACTCATTTATACTTAAATGATTTAGCTCGTTCATATTAGAAAGATCTTTTAATTTCCAACTTGCTTGATTAGGAACTGGGACTAAAAGTATATGATCATTTTCTTTAATAAGAACCTTTATCATTGAGGTAATATCTTTGTGTATTTGAACTCCTAAAATCCAATAAATCCCTTCATTATTAT
This sequence comes from Prochlorococcus sp. AG-469-F22, assembly GCA_003211655.1. GTDB lineage: Bacteria > Cyanobacteriota > Cyanobacteriia > PCC-6307 > Cyanobiaceae > Prochlorococcus_A. Next base: position 22,278 of record QCSC01000005.1, read on the forward strand.
AATTCCAAGTTTCCCTTTCCTCTGAAAGGGCTTTTGCCGCAGAGAAATTATGTGCAGAATCAACAAGAATTTTTTTATTAAAACAGTTAATTATTTCTAATCTCCCGCTCCATTTTGTATTCTTAAGCCCTTCCTTAATGGAGTGTTCTTTAACCTTAAAGCCAAAATTAATTAGTTCTTCAATTACTCCAATAGCAACAGCTGCGTTTTGTTTTTGAAAATTACCATTTAAACCAATTTCATAATCATTTGATAGTGATTCTTTCCATATGATTTTTGCATTTACTTCTAGGACTCTTGCTTTAATTATTTCCTCAACTTCAGCTTCTTGACGACAAGAAATAACAAATGCATTTTTTTCAATTACAGCTACTTTTTCCTTTGCAATTTTTTCAAGTGAGTCTCCAAGATATTCTTTATGGTCTAAACCTATATTTCCAATAGCAATTATTGGTCTTAAAGGATGGGCTGTAGTAGCGTCTAATCGTCCCCCTAAACCAGCTTCAAGAATTAATAAATCTACTTTTTTAAAATCAAAAAAAATTAGTGCACAACAAATAATTTGTTCAAAAGGAGATAATTTATGGTTTGAAAGATTATTTTTTATTTTCTTAAATAGTCTTTCAAATTCTTCCTTATTAATCTTTTCTTTATTCACTCTAATCCTTTCACAGATATCTATAAGGTGAGGGGAAGTAGTTACCCCAATATTCCTTTTATCTGCGTAAAGAATGTTTTCTATGAAAGCGGTAATCGAACCTTTACCATTTGTTCCAACAATTTGAATAGCGGGTATATTTTTGCATGGGTCATCTAAATCTTTTAAAGCATTTTTTATCTTTAATAAACCTAATTGAATATTTTCCCTTTCTAATTTGGGCGAGAGCGAATCAAAATTCTCAATGTTTTTATAAGTCAAAATTAATTGAATTTACATCTCTTCGAAAATTAAATCTAACTTCTTTAAAAGTATATTGATCTCATTTCTCGTAATTATCAATGGCGGTACAAACCGAACCACGTTTCCTCCTGCTGGTACTAAAAGTAAACCTTTATCAAAAGCTTTTAATGTGATTGTTTTTGCATCTGTGTAGGAATCATTTATAACAAGACCTTGTATTAATCCTAGGCCTCTTATACCACTAATTATATTAGGGAATTTTGCTGAAATTTTAGTAAAACCTTCATTTAATTGATTACCTCTTTCGAAAACGTTTTTAAGAATTTTACGTCTTTTAATTTCTTCTAAAACTGTTATTGCAGCTCTACAAGCGAAGGGATTGCCACCAAAAGTACTTGCGTGATCTCCAGGTGTAAAAATGTTCGCTTTTTTTTGTACCAATAAAGCACCAATCGCATGCCCTCCGCCTAATCCTTTAGCTAATGTGAATCCATCAGGTTCGATTTCTAGATTCTCATATCCCCACATTTTTCCCGTTCTCCCTACTCCACTCTGAACTTCATCAAGAATTAAAAGAGAATTGTATTGATTACAAATTTCTCTTAATTCTTTAAAAAATTTTTTATCTCCAGGTATTACACCCCCCTCTCCTTGAATAGGTTCAACTAAAATTCCGGAAGCTTTTTGGTTATTTTCTTTTAATTCTTCAAATAATTTTTTTACAGAAACAATATCGTTATATTTAAAAAACTTAAAACCTTTAACCATTGGCTCAAAACCTTTTTGGTACTTAGGCTGACCAGTAGCACTTAAAGTTGCGAGTGTTCTACCGTGAAAGCTAGATTCAGCAGCAAGAATAAAAGATTCTTTACCTTTATGTACTGTATTTCCATACTTTTTGATTAATTTAATAGCTGACTCGTTTGCCTCTGCACCACTATTGCAGAAAAAAACACTTTCAGCGCAACTCTGTTTAGTTAAATATTTGCTTAATTCTTCTTGCTCTTCAATTTTATAAAGATTTGATATGTGCTGAACTTTTTTTAATTGTGCGGATAACTTTTTTCTTAAGATTCTATTGCTATGTCCTAGGCTACATGTTGCTATACCAGCCACAGCATCAAGATATTTCTTGCCTTTTTCATCCCATAGCCAACATCCATTACCTTTCTTGAAAGAAATATTAAATCTAGTATAAGTATTCATTAAAGTGGGAGCGGTCGGACTTGAACCGACATACCCGAAGGTGCCGCATTTTGAGTGCGGTGCGTCTACCAATTCCACCACGCTCCCAAGGCTCTTCACAAATAATTAACTTATTTAACTATAACAATATTTCATGCATTGACTACTTTTTCTGCTTTATGGAAAAGAGATGTTGAAAAAAATAAATATCTTTAAAAAAGATCTTAAATTAAACACATAAGATTAGAAATTAAGCTCAAAACATAGCCTTAGGTTACACTTTTGAAACATTACTGTCTCAGAATAGAGTTCTGAAGACTAGTTTTGATGATTAGACTTCACAGATAGTAATATTGTGTTATATTTCTTAGTAATGTTTATAAAAAATCATGTCAGGAATCAAAACAAAAAATAAAACTCAAAAATTATCATTTAAGTTAGCTCCATATTTATTTATAGCAGTAGCTATTTTCACTGCTTTCGGTACTAACGGCGGCACATGGGTATGAATGATTTAAAACTTAATGGATTAAATAAATATTGGTCTGTTCGTTTCTTAGTATTGTCCTTTCTTTTTATTGGCTGTGTGTCACTTGTTAACGTAGCCTACGTTTAAAGTCAAAATCAAGCTGCTCTTATTTCAGTTACATCTTTATTATTTAAGGTTGAGTTGTGATAGTTGGATTCACTAATGATACTCTTCGTTATTTGTCTTTTAATTTCAATACCCAATTTGGATAATTTTTGCTCAAAATTTTCGTAACCCCTATCTAAATGTTCAAGTCCATATACATAACTAACGCTTTTAGAGGTTAAAGCAGCAATTATAAGAGCTGCTGAGGATCTCAAGTCTAAGCCAACTAATGTCATTCCTCTTAATTTTTTGACTCCATTTATGTGAGCTATATTATCTTTCAAAGTTATAGAGCTTCCCATTTGATTTAAAAGATCAACATGATTCATTCTATTTTCAAAAATTGTTTCAGTGATCTTAGAACTCCCCTTAGCAATAGTCATTAGAGCCATAAATGGAGCCTGTAAGTCGGTAGGGAATCCTGGAAATGGAGCGGTTTCAATATCTACTGCTTTAATCTTGTGACCTTTTATTGAAACCGAATTTCCTTTTATTATTATTTTACTACCACTTTCTTCTAGCTTATTTAATACTGCCTCTAAGTGATTTGGAATTACTGGAGAAACTGTAATTGAAGATGAGGTTGCAGCAGCAGCTATTAAAAAAGTACCTGCTTCAATTCTATCTGGGATTACTTTATGAGTACAGCCATGAAGTTTTTGTACTCCATCAATAATTATTTTTTCTTTACCAGAGTCATAAATTTTTGCTCCCATTTTATTTAACATCTGACATAAATCTTGTATTTCAGGCTCCCTTGCCGCATTTTCTATTACAGTTCTGCCTTCTGCTAAGCATGCTGCCATTATTAACGTTTCAGTAGCCCCAACACTTGGACAATTTAATTTGATATTTGCACCAAATAGTTTACTTTTTTTCTCGACTAGTTTTGCCTTTACGACATCTCTGTCAATAATAATTTCTGCACCTAGTGCCCTTAGTCCATTTATATGCTCGTTAATAGGTCTTTCACCAATATTGCACCCACCAGGTAAAGGTATTGAAGCTTCCCCAAATCTTGTTAATAATGCTCCAATACAAAAGAAACTAGCTCTTAGTCCATTTACAAGTTCATATGGAAGTTCTTGTATGGATATATTCTTTGAATCAATGATTAATTGATGATCTTTAGTATGTAATTTAACTCCTAAATTCTTAAGTATATTTCCCATTTTTTCAATATCAGTCAGAAGAGGAACATTATCTAATATGATTTTTTCGTCAGTTAGTAATGATGCCGCAAGTAATACTAATGCAGAATTTTTTGCACCACTTATTTTCACCTTCCCTCTTAAGGTCTTTTGGCCAATAATCTTTAAATGTTGGGATTTAAGATATGACTTATTGTTGCTTACGCAAACCATTAAGAATTTTTTTATTGGTCTAATAATGACAAACTAAATATAGTAAGTCCACCCTGTGTAACGTGATGAATATTAATTAATACTAAAGGGTGTAAATTTAAATGGCTAAGAATTAAGATTTTAAAAAAATATAATTGATCAAAATATTTAAGTTACTAAAATGTATTTAAAATAAAATTTATTTAAATTACTATAGAAAAATTTTTTCCAAAAATAACTAGTAAAAGTAATGCTTTAGTTAAAAGATTTAGATCGTTTAAAAAAGGATCTAATACAAAAGATAAAGATTGTTTTTGCATTGAAGGTACTCATTTGATTGAAGAAATGCTGAAGTCTGGCAATCATCCTTCAAAAATTTTAACTACTGAAAAATGGCTTGATAAAAATGAGGATCTTTATCAGAAGATTGAACAATCATTATTAAATGTGGTATCAGAGGAAGTTTTAGCTTCAGTAGTATCTACAAAAAATCCTGATGGAGTAGCCGCCTTGGTGGAGATTTCATCAATACCTAATTTTGACTTTAATAATATTGAAGATGACTTTATTCTTGTCCTTGATAGGATTCAAGACCCTGGGAATATGGGGAACCTTTTTAGAACAGCTTTAGCTGCTGGTGTTAACAAGATATTATTAGTAGGGGGAGCGCACCCTCTAGGGCAAAAGGTATTACGAGCATCTTGTGGATCTGTTTTTCATCTCCCATTTAAAAGATTTGATGGAGGTGAAGAAGAAATGATTAATTCTTTATTGTCATCATTAGATCAATTTTCAAAGAACGGGTTTCAAATAATTTCTACAAGTAGCCATAATAAAAATCTTAATAAACCTCAAAAACCATATTGGGAAATTGATTGGTCTAAACCAACTGCACTTATATTGGGTAATGAAGGTAATGGTATTCATAAAAGAATTCAAGAAGCTTTTAATGAAACAATTACTATTCCGCATAGTGAGCTTGTAGAATCATTGAATGTGGCTTGTGTTGCAGTTCCATTATTACTTGAACGAAAAAGAGTCACATATACTTCTACTTCAAGAATACAAAAGTGACTGATCCAAATTTTGACTTTGATTTGATAGTAATTGGTGCAGGATATGGAGGATTTGATGCCGCCAAACATGCTGCAGAAAAAGGTCTAAAAGTTGCCATCATAGAGTCTGGAGATATGGGAGGTACTTGCGTAAATAAAGGATGCGTACCCTCAAAAGCTCTTTTGGCAGCAAGTGGAAAAGTTAGAGAAATAGCCAATTACGAACATTTAGCAAAGTTTGGTATTCATGCTTCCCCGGTTAGATTCGAAAGATCAAAAATTGCAGATCATGCCAACAATTTAGTATCAAATGTTAGAGAAAATTTAACAAAAACCCTCAAAAGAAGTGGAGTTGAAATTATTTTAGGATTTGGCAGACTTGAAGGGAATCAAAAAGTAGGAGTAAGAGATAACAATGGAATTGATAGGATCTTTACCTGTAAAAATACAGTTCTAGCTACAGGTTCTTCTCCCTTTGTACCGCCTGGAATAACCTTAGATAATAGAACAGTTTTCACAAGTGATGAAGCAGTAAAACTTGAGTGGCTCCCGAGATGGATAGCCATTATTGGAAGTGGATATATAGGTTTAGAATTCGCTGATGTATATACCGCTCTAGGCTGCGAAGTTACGATGATTGAGGCTTTGGAAAATATAATGCCAACCTTTGACCCGGATATTACAAAAATAGCTAAGAAAAATCTTATTCAATCAAGAGATATTGATACAAAATCTAATGTATTTGCGACTAAGATCACCCCTGGATGCCCTGTAAAGATAGAACTAACAGATGCAAAATCAAAGGAAATTGTAGAAAACTTAGAAGTTGATGGCGTTCTTGTAGCTACGGGGAGGAGTCCTAATAGTAAAAATCTCAATCTTGATTCAGTTGGTATAGAAACTATAAAAGGTTATATTCCTATTGATGATCAAATGAGAGTTTTAAATGGTGAAAAAATAATACCTAATGTTTGGGCCGTTGGCGATGTTACTGGCAAACTTATGCTTGCCCATACAGCAGCAGCTCAAGGAACAATTGCCGTTGAAAATATATGTGGTGAGAATATTGAAATTAACTATATGAGTATTCCAGCTGCAACATTCACTCATCCTGAGATAAGTTCAGTAGGCTTATCCGAAAATGATGCTAAAGAAGTAGCTACTAAAGAGGGTTTTACTTTAGGAGTTGTGAAGAGCTATTTTAAAGCTAATTCCAAGGCATTAGCAGAATTAGAAAGCGATGGAATTCTTAAGTTACTTTTCAATAAAGACAGTGGAAAAGTATTAGGTGCCCATATCTTTGGGATGCATGCAGCTGATTTGATTCAAGAAATTGCAAATGCAATCTCTAGAAAACAAGATGTAATGCAACTATCTACTGAAGTACATACTCACCCTACTCTTAGTGAAGTAGTTGAGGTTGCTTATAAACAGGCAGCTTCTCAAGTTAAATAAATTGATTTGTTTATGGAAATACGACGTAGGCCACCAAATCCAACAGTCAGGGTAGAAAACTTAGAGTATGCTGTTCCTCATAGAGAGGCAAAAGCAAGAAATATTCTTGAGGAAATTGTTTGGCACAAAGATACTGAAATCAAAAATTTTAAGAAAATAATCTCCCTTGAAGATCTAATAAAAAAACTTGATAAACTTTCTCCACCAAAAGATTTTTTTCAAAGCATATTACATTCCAAAATTAAACCGGGAGTGATTGCTGAGATTAAAAAAGCTAGCCCGAGTAAAGGTGTTATTAGAGAAGATTTTAAACCAAAAGAAATTGCTTCTTGTTATGAAAGGTCTGGTGCCTCATGTATCTCGGTATTGACTGATAAAAGGTTTTTTCAAGGAAGTTATGAAATACTTCAAGAGGTCCGAAGAGCAACTAATCTGCCTTTGCTCTGCAAAGATTTTATTATTTCTGCTTATCAAGTATATAAAGCGAGAGTATCTGGTGCTGATGCAATATTATTAATTGCTGCGATCTTAAGCGATGATGATTTATTTTATTTGAAGAAAATTGCAGATAATTTAAAGATGAGTGTTTTAGTTGAAGTGCATGATGGTCAAGAACTTGAAAGAATATTGAGTTTGAAATCATTTAATTTAATAGGAATAAATAATAGAAACTTGAAGACTTTTAAAACTGATCTAAAAACATCAATAGGAATAATGAGTAAATATTCGGATATATTTTCAAAACATAATATTGTTTCTATAAGTGAATCTGGAATAAATAACTCTGATGATTTGAAAACTCTCAATTCGATTGGAATAAAGGGGGTTTTAATTGGCGAAAGGTTTATGAGGGAAAGTGATATTGAAAACTCTTTTAAGAAATTATTTAACTCAATTTAATTAAAGCTGAATATTTATGCTATAAACTATATTGTTATGTTGTATTTTATATATCAATGCAGGTTGTAATATTAACTGGAATTCTTGCTGGATTTATTCATGTGGTAAGTGGCGCAGATCATCTTATTGCAATGGCCCCATCATCGATTACGAGTCCAAAAATTGCGGCGAGAAATAGTATCTCATGGGGCTTGGGGCACTCTTCAGGAGTAATCTTTTTAGCCTTTCTAGCAATTTTTATAAAAGATATTACCCCTTTAAGTAAATTTTCCAGCTTCGCTGAATTTTTAGTTGGAATTTCTCTTCTTATTGTTGGATTCTTTGCAATAAGAAATTCTTTACATCTAAACCTTCACTCTCACTCTCATCAACATAATGGTGTAGCTCATCATCATTTGCATTTTCATAGTGAAGACCAAAAAAAACATAATAAGCATTCTCATGCATTGACAGGACTAGGATTACTTCATGGTTTAGCAGGGGGCTCTCATTTTCTCGCAGTTCTTCCAGCATTAGCTTTACCCCTTCCTAATGCATTTGCTTATTTAATTTCATATTTAAGTGGTTCTTTAGTAAGTATGGTTTTGTTTACTTGCCTAATATCTGTAACAACTTTAAATGCAGGTCAAAAATTTATTAGAAGGTTAATAGCTTTTGCTGGTGGGTTATCTTTTTCTATGGGCTTGTTTTGGGTCCAAAAAAGTACTTCTCTATTTTTGACCTAGAATATTTTTTTAATTTTTGAAGTAACTATTCCGATTACTTTTTCATTATTAATTAATCCAAATTTACTGCTGTCATCACTGAAAGCGATATTATCGCCCAAAACCTCGATACTATTTTTACTTACATTTTTTACTCTTTTAATTAACCTAATATTTTTAATAGGATGATAAAAAATTACAATTTGCCCAACTTTCAACAGTGATTTGTTTTTTATATATTTTTTAAAAAAAACAATGTCACCTTCTTTTAAAGTTGGCAACATGGATTGGCCGTTAACGGTTGCTATTTTTCTTAGTCCAAAAAAAAATGCAATTAAATCGTAAAAACTTTTAAAAATAATTAAACTAGCTAGCTTTTACAAAAGCATCACTTCTGCCTTTTGATTCCCAGAAGATGTTATGTATCTTTTCTACATAACTCATTAATTCTTCGGCTTGAGCAAGATCAATATTTACTTTACAAGCGCTACATAATTTCGCTGCTTTCCAGATTGTTTCATGTAGATCTGGATAAGTTTCTAAGTGAACGGGTTTAAAGTAATCTGTCCATAAGATTAGAATTTCTTTCTTAGTTTCTTTAGCCTGCTCTTCTTTAACTGCTACAAATCTAGAAAACGTATTACTGTAAGCAGCCCAATCTCCTGAATCTGTACTTGTAGGAGGAGTTAGAGCAATTAGCTTCTTTGTCATTGCTAATACTGCTTCAGCTGCAACTCTTGTAGAAGCGGGGTCGTAAACACCACATGGACCGTCACAGTGTGCATGGACTTCAAATTTGGAACTTTTATTTAAAAGAGAATTGATTAATTTAATTAACATTCGTTTTTTTATATCTGAATATATCTTACTTGTAGATTAACTAAATTGAAAAGTTTTAGATGTTATTTCTTACTTTAATTGACTTTTAATAATTCAACTTCAAAAATTAAAGTTGCATTTGCAGGAATTACATTTCCTGCTCCTCTTGATCCGTATCCTAGCTCAGGAGGAATTGTTAATTTTCTTTTCCCACCAACTTTCATGCCTGCTACTCCTTCATCCCAACCCTTAATTACTCTACCTGCACCTAATGGGAAACTGAATGGCCCCCTACCAATACTGGTATCAAATTGGGTCCCATCTTCCAATGTTCCGGTATAGTTTACAGAAACTGTTTTTCCAGAGCTTGCTTCATCTCCCTCTCCCTTTACTATATCTACAATAATTAAACCACTGTCTGTAGTTATAGAGTTGCTTCCTTCTTGAGTTTCTTCTGCCATAGCGAAAAGTATTGGGTTTGGATCTGATGGATCCAGTTCAAATATATTAGTATTTGAAACATTAGATGGTTTTGTAATAGATGTTTTATTTACGAATTCAGGATTTGATTCGGCTGCATTAACAACTTGAGGGGAGTTAAATTGACTAAAAAGAGTTAATGAAATGCAAAATACAAAGATTGTAAAACTAATTAAAACTTCTTTCACTTAATTTTAAAAGACACTATATTCAATTCTACAGAAAAAGGTACAATAATATAACTTTTAAAAAGAATTAATTTAGAAATTTTATATTGTTGTTTAACACTCAAAATAAAAAGTTTAATAAATATTTTTATCCATGCTTGGGAGGCATCTTTGGAGGAATTGCTACATCAACGCACTTTTGGTTGATTTGTATGCCATTATCCTTATTTATTTTGTGGAGTAAAAGTGATAAAAAATTAGCAAACTTTCTTTGGGGGTTTTTCTTTATTTTGGTAAGTCATTCTTGGCTTTATGAACTTCACCCACTGACCTGGTTGGGTTTTTCATGGATATCAAGTTTAATTATTTCCTTTTCAATCTTGTTAGGTTGCTCTTTTATAGGAGGAATATTGGTTTATTTATGGGGTCTTTTAGTTGACAGAATTCTCCAAAAAAAAGATATTTCTAAGATGAACTCTTTAATATTAACTATAAAAGTTTTATTGTTATCTTTTGCCTGGGGTTTGGGTGAATTCATTCTTTCTCAAACTCCTCTTTTTTGGATAGGTTTGGGCGAAGGAATAGTTCCGGGAGATTTGTATCTTGCGGGTTTAGCAAGATGGATTGGTGCAAGTGGTTTATGTGTAGTGCAGTTAATTATAGGTTTTTGGATATACCTAATTTATGAGAAATGGAAAAGAAAATATCATTTTAAAAAAATATTCTTATTTGGGCTTTTAATTATCGTTATTTTACATTTCCTTGGAGGTTTAACAAACCCAATTGGTAGAAATAATGATTATCCTGTGGCTCTATGGCAAACTAATATGCCAACAAGAGAAAAAACGAAATTTAAAAATCAGTTTATAAATGATAAGTTGATTTCTGCTCAGAAAATTGCTCTATCAAATAATGCAAAAATCCTTATTACACCCGAAGGGACTTTGAATAATAATTTCAATTTAAATTTCAAAAGCAAGATTAGGATGTTGGCCGGAGGTTTTAGAAACTCTAAAAATGGCCTAAGAAGTTCTTTGCTTGGATATCAAATTGGGGATAAAACTTATTCATCTTTTATTGATAAACATAGACTTGTACCCTTAGGGGAGAAAATTCCAGGATTCTTAAATATCTTCTCAAGAGGACTATCGGCAGTGGGAGGTATTCAGCCAGGATCAAATTCAAGGCTTTTTAAATGGGAATTTACTCAGCCACTTGCAATAGCAATTTGTTATGAAATTACTGATGGATTTAAAATAAGAAATGCTATAAATAGTGGGGCAGAACTAATAATTTCAGCAGCTAACTTAGATCCTTATCCAAGGAAACTTCATAATCAATTTCTATCTTTGGCCAGAGTAAGAAGTATAGAAAATAAAAAAGATAATATAATTGTTTCAAATACCGGTCCTTCAGGATTAATAAGTGAAGACGGAAGAGTGATTAAACTCTTTGATCCTAATACCGAGCAAAATGATGTTGTAAATCCTAATTTTTCTATTGAAAAAACTTTCTACACAAAATATGGGGAACACCCTTTGTTCTTATTATTTTTATTTTTAATAGGAATAAATTTATATTTTAGAAAATTCACAAATTAATCCGCCTCCTAATAAAATTTCACCGTTATAAAAAACTGCTGCTTGCCCAGGAGTGATAGAGCTTTGGTTATTTTCGAAAATTAATTTAAACTTTTTAGTTTTTTTGTCTTCATTTTTTACAGGAACTAAAATTCCTTTTACTGGTTCACTCCGATATCGTATTTGTGCTTCTACTTCTATTTCTTTTAAAGGTGCTTCAATTGAAACCCAGTTAACTTCTTTTATTATGGCTTCTCTTTTAAAAAGATCATTTTTATTTGCGACATAAACTATATTCTTTTGTTTATCTAAACTTTCTACATATAAAGGCTCTGGCCAAGCAATACCCAAACCTTTTCTTTGCCCAATTGTGAAATGTTGAATACCATTATGAGTGCCAAGAGTTTCTCCATTAATATGCTTAATTTCTCCCTCTTTAGGTTCAATATGATTATCAATAAATTTTTGCATAGATCCATAATGTTCAACTAAACATAGATCTTGACTCTCTGGTTTTTTTGCAGTTCTAAGTCCTAATCTTAAGGCCTCTTTTCTTGTCTCTTCTTTTTTAAGATTTCCGAGCGGAAGTATTAATCTGCTTAATACCTCTTGGGAAAGACTGTAAAGAAAATAACTCTGATCTTTATTTCTATCAGCCCCCCTTAGGAGTAAGAAATCCTTGAATTGGAAATTTTCAGAGTTTTTGATGTTCTCGCAAGAAACTTTTTGAACTCTTGCGTAGTGACCAGTAGCAATATAAGTAAACTCTTTTTGTTTAATAACAAAATTGAGCATTTCTTCAAATTTTACATTTTTATTACACATCGAGCATGGAAGTGGAGTGAAACCCGATTCATATCCCTCAGTAGTCTTTTTAACTACTTCCCTTTCAAAAATTACTCTTGAATCCAATATATTATGATTAATACCTAAATCTTCACATAGACCTGCAGCGTCAACTAATCCTTCGGAACAGCATGAGCCCTCTCCTTTCATTAACCAAAGAGTTAGGCCTTCAACTTCCCAACCATCTTCTATAAGAAGAGCTGCAGATAGTGAACTATCTACTCCACCTGAAAGACCAACAATTATTTTTTGTTGTTTTTTAGATTTATTATTTATAGAAGAACAGTTTTCTAATTTTTTATCCTTTAAAATCTTTAACATGGAAATTTAAAATTTTGAACAGTTTTTAATTGCTTTGAACTAATTATGAAAGAAATTGGATGGCCAACAATTGACTCTAAACATCTAGTTGTTTATTCAAAGCAAATGTTGGATTTAGAGAATGAAATTTTTTCTAAAGGAATGCCTCAAGAAGCGTTGATGGAAAAGGTTGGAATTCAACTATCTAAATGGCTTTTGAAAAGAAAATCTCTCTTAAAGGAGGGAGTAGTAGTTTTGTTAGGTCCTGGCCATAATGGTGGGGATGGGGCAGTAATCGCTAAAGAGCTTTTTTTAAAAGGATACCTAGTTAAATTATGGTGCCCATTTCCTTTAAAAAAAACATTAACGATAAATTATGTAAATTATCTTACATCTATAGGAGTAGAAATATTAGGAGAACCTCCCAATCCTGAAGGGAAAGACTTATGGATTGATGCTATTTTCGGGAATAATCAAAAAAGAAAAGTTGATGAGGAATTAATTGTATTATTTAATAAAAAATTTGAAAAAAAGTCTGGTAAGGTTGTAAGCATAGATGTTCCAACGGGTTTATCTCCTAATTCTGGGAAACCCTTCTCAAAAAATGCTGTAAAAGCAAACTACAATTTAGTTATCGGACTAAATAAGATTGGCTTATTACAAGACGCCGCATTACCTTATATTGGCGAATTACATCACATAGATATAGGTATATCGAGAAGTCATTTATGTAAATTAGAAAGTAGGATTTTAAAAATTACTTATCAAGATTTAAGAACAATTAATCTTCCTTTTCTACCAAAAAATTCAAGTAAATATAAACGAGGTAGAACATTATTAATTGCGGGAAGTGAAAAATACCCTGGGGCAGCACATCTAGTAATAAAAGGTGCTATTTCAAGTGGAGCGGGATTTGTAGCAGCAATTCTCCCTGATTTAGTTTCAAAATTAATTTGGCAAGTTGAACCAGAAGCAGTAGTTATAGGAAAACTTAGTAGCGATCCAAATGGAAATTCAATTTTATTCAATGCCTTAAAGGATATTGATTTTTCTGCTTATGATTCAATAGTTATTGGCCCAGGAATTGGCTTGAATGAGGATGATTGGGAAAAATCAACACAGTACTTATTAGATTTTAAAGGTTTATTGATTCTTGATGCGGATGCACTGAATAGGATTTCAAAATCAAATTTGGGACCTAAATTTTTCTTAGAAAGAAAGTATGAGACTTGGATTACTCCTCATGACAATGAATTCATGAGGTTATTTCCAGAGATTGAGTGTACTAATAAAGTTGAACTAGCGATAAAAGCTGCTAAAGAATTTGATATAAATATTTTATTAAAAGGAGCTAATAGCGTCATTGCCAATAATAAAAATGCATGGCAACTTTTTGGAACTGATTCTGAGACTGCAAGAGCGGGTCTAGGAGATCTTTTAGCTGGATTTATTGGTGGATGTTCAGCAATAGATCTTTCTTATTTAGGAGATAACATTAAGACTGAATCTTTAGCAAAATACGTTTTTTTACACTCTTTTGCTGCATCAAAGTGTAAAAAAGGATCAAATGCTTTTTTAATAGGGGACCAGTTATCTAAATTAATGAGAAAAACAAAAACGAGGCTAATGTTATGAAAGAAACAATTATAAGGAGTTTTTTATAGTTTTAAACACATAACTATACAATTTATACCTGAAATCTGAAGCAGGTATTAAGTAATCGTGAATTTGCTCAAAAGTGTAGGAAAGTTTTAATACCTCATATCAGGTTTTAAATGGCATCATCAGTATCAACATCAACTGAACCGCAAAAAAGAAGAGGTAACGACCCTATAAGTTGGTATCTTTCTAATATAGGTCGTGTCCCTTTATTAACACCTGCTGAAGAAATTGAATTGGGTAACCAAGTTCAAAAAATGATGGTTCTAACTGAAGATGGTCAATTAAACGAAAAAATAAAAGAATTTACTCCTCAAGATAAAAGAACTATAAAGATTGGAAGAAGAGCAAAAGAGAGAATGATGAAAGCTAATTTAAGGTTAGTAGTAAGTGTTGCAAAAAAATATCAAGGTAAAGGTTTAGAACTTTTAGATCTTGTTCAAGAAGGTTCTTTAGGTTTAGAAAGAGCAGTTGAAAAGTTTGATCCTACAAGAGGATATAAGTTTTCTACTTATGCCTTTTGGTGGATTCGTCAAAGTATGACAAGAGCTATTGCCTGTCAATCCAGAACTATTCGTTTACCAGTTCATTTAAGCGAGAGACTTGCCACTATTAGAAAAATAAGTAGGGAATTAGCACATAAACTTGGTGCAATGCCAAGTAGAATTGAAATTGCTGAAGCAATGGAAATAGATGTAGAGGAACTTGATTCTGTATTGAGGCAAGCTCTATCAACAAGTAGTTTGGACGCTCCGGTAAATGGAGATGATGGCAGGAGCTTCTTGGGGGATCTTATTGCAGATAGTAATAATGAAGAGCCCCTTGACCAAGTTGAGCAAAAGATGCATCAAGAGCAGTTAGGAAAGTGGTTAAGTCACTTAAGCGAACAAGAACAACATGTTCTGAAACTAAGATTCGGGTTAGATGGGAATGAGAGACATACCTTAGCAGAAATAGGAAGATTATTAGAAGTCTCGAGAGAAAGAGTAAGACAGGTGGAACTAAAGGCACTCAGAAAACTAAGAAATTTAACTAGAAAATTACCCAGTGGGATTTGATTTAATCTTCGGCCCAAATATATTTAGTTAATTCATTAGAAGGCGGTTCTGGAGCATCTAGAGCATTTTTAACAGATTCAGAGATTTCTAAATCTATTTTCTTCTCTATACTCTTTAATTCCTCTTCTTTAGCAAAATTCCCTTCTATTATCTGATTGGCTAATTTCTTAATAGGATCTCTTTTAGCCCAGAATTCTTTTTCTTCTTCAGCTCTTAATTCATCAGGATCAGCTAAAGAATGACCTCTGAATCTGTAAGTTAAACATTCTAGTAAAGTAGGACCCTCACCAGCTCTTGCTCTTTCAACAGCTCTTTGAGCAGCTCCCCTCACAGCTAATACATCCATCCCATCAACTTCTTCACCATGCATACCGAAAGATGATGCTTTTCTCCATATTTCTGGGTTGCTTGTTGCTCTGTCATGAGCCATTCCAATAGCCCATTTATTATTTTCAACTACAAAAATTATTGGTAATTTCCATAATTGAGCCATATTCAAACATTCAAAGAATTGTCCATTATTACAAGTCCCATCTCCAAAGAAAGCAGCAGTTACAGAGTCACTTTGATTGTCACCTACAACTTCTTTTTTGTATTTACTTGAAAAAGCTGATCCCAAAGCAACTGGAATACCTTCTCCAATAAAAGCATATCCTCCTAATAAATGATGCTCCTTAGAGAACAAATGCATAGAACCACCTCTGCCTTTACTGCATCCTGTTGCTTTACCGAATAATTCACTCATCACTTCAAAAGATGGAACACCTGCACTAAGCGCATGAACATGATCGCGATAGGTACTACAAAACCAGTCATGCTTCCTTTTCATTGCACCTATCACACCAGTACTGATTGCTTCTTGGCCGTTGTAAAGGTGTACGAAACCAAACATCTTACCTCTGTAGTACATTTCAGCACATTTATCTTCAAATCTTCTACCAAGCGTCATGTCTTCATAGAGAAATAATCCTGTTTCACGATCTAACTTCGCTTTTTTAAAGTCTTGAAGATTTGAAATTCTCTCTACGTGTGTTTCCAAGAAAATACCTTAATGAAGTTTTGGTTTGTTAACATTCTAAGCCTCAATGGACTAATTTCATGTTTTTTTTTAATAACTCTCCAAGACATTATGAAAAAGAATTATAAATTGATAAAATTCATCTAAAGGATTTTCAATAGGATATTTGTTTGGAACTTCCATTAGACCACTTTCGTTTAATAGGCGTAAGCCCCTCAGCAACATCTGAGGAAATATTAAGGGCTTTTCAATTGCGCTTGGATAAAACTCCTGATGAAGGATTCACATACGAGGTTTTAACTCAAAGGTCAGAATTGCTTCGCCTTACTGCAGATTTGCTTACAGATTCAGATAGTAGAAGAGATTACGAAAATTTATTACTAAATGGAGCATCAGGTTTAGATTTATCTTCCAATAGAGAGGTTGCAGGATTAATTCTCCTTTGGGAATCTGGCTCTTCTAAAGAAGCCTTTAAAAGAACAAGAAAAGCATTGCAACCACCCCAAACCCCTGCATTGGGTAGCAGCAGAGAAGCTGATCTTACCTTGTTAGCGGCTTTGACATCCAGAGACGCTGCAATACAAGAGCAAGATCAAAGATCTTACTCAAATGCTGCAGATTTTTTACAAGAGGGAATACAGCTTCTTCAAAGAATGGGCAAACTAGGGGAATTACGGAAAACTCTAGAGGAGGACTTAGTGTCGCTTCTTCCTTATCGAATTCTTGATTTGTTGAGTAGAGATTTAAATGAATATGAGTCGCATAAAAAAGGTTTAAGTATGCTGGAAAATTTAATAATCAAAAGAGGTGGATTAGAAGGGAGAAATAAATCTGAATATAATGATTATCTAAATCAGCAAGAATTTGAATCTTTCTTTCAACAAATAAAGCCATTCTTGACTGTTCAGGATCAGATAGATTTATTTTTAGAATTACAAAAAAAAGGTTCAAGTGAAGCGGGATTTTTAGCTTTTTTATCTTTAACAGCAATTGGTTTTGCAAGAAGAAAACCTGCAAAATTATTCGAAGCCCGAAAAATATTAAAAAAACTAAATTTAACGGGACTTGACTCAATGCCATTAATAGGTTGCCTTGATTTGCTGTTAGCAGATGTTGAGCAATCCTCAGCAAGGTTTTTAAGTAGTTCCGATGAGAAGTTAAGAGATTGGTTAAATAATTATCCTGGAGAAAAATTAGAAGCAATTTGTATTTTTTGTAAAAATTGGTTAGAAAATGATGTTTTGGTTGGTTATAGGGATATTGATTTAAAAGAAATCGATTTAGACTCTTGGTTTGAAGATAGAGAAATCCAAGAATTTATTGAGCAAATAGAAAAGAAGTCAAATAGAACTGTATTTAAGTACGGACCTCAAAATAAACCGAATTTTAAATCTCAAGAATCTCTAAAAGATTTAAGTACAGATCCTGATTTCAATTCGGATAATTTTGAAGAAGGCCGATTACCTTTGCCTGGAGGAGTGAGAGATGATGGTCAAGAACTTATTGAAGAAAATATTTATACAGATGAGATTATTAAAAATAAATCAATAGAGTTTTATAAGTACGCAATAGAAAAAATTGC
>QCSC01000006.1 GCA_003211655.1 Prochlorococcus sp. AG-469-F22
GAGTGGCTACGCCTCGAATAATAAATATTCACTATTAGGCGGATTAAGAGCAGCTGCTCAATCTATTAGCTATGAAATACCTCTGGCTTTGTCTGTACTAGCTATTGTTTTAATGACAAATTCCCTCAGTACTGTTGATATTGTTAATCAACAAAGCGGAGCTGGAATATTAAGTTGGAATATATGGAGGCAACCTGTTGGATTCATAATTTTCTGGATATGTGCTCTTGCTGAATGCGAAAGACTACCATTCGACTTGCCAGAAGCTGAGGAAGAATTAGTAGCGGGTTATCAAACTGAATATGCTGGAATGAAATTTGCTTTATTTTATTTAGGAAGTTACATAAATTTAATCCTATCTGCATTATTAGTATCAATACTTTATTTAGGTGGATGGGGATTTCCTATTCCTGTTGAGATAATTGCTAAAGTTCTAAATCTTCCAATTGATGCTGCTGTTATTCAAGTTTTCACAGCCTCTATAGGAATCGTAATGACTGTTCTTAAAGCATATCTATTGGTTTTTGTTGCTATATTATTGCGTTGGACAACACCAAGGGTGAGAATAGATCAACTACTAGATTTAGGATGGAAATTCCTTCTACCCATATCTCTTGCTAATCTACTTTTAACAGCAGGACTAAAATTAGCTTTCCCTCAATTTTTTGGTGGTTAATGTTTAAGTACATATACTTAAACAATAAATAAATCCACTAGAATAAAAAAACAAAGCAAATTCTTTAAAATGAAAGATTTTCTTCCAAAAGTAAATAGTTATATTAAAGAAGCCTTCAGCGCTGGGAAATATTTATTTGATGGATTTACTGTAACTTTTGATCATCTCCGAAGAAGACCAGTTACTGTTCAATACCCTTATGAAAAGTTAATTCCCTCTGAAAGATATAGAGGAAGAATCCATTATGAATTTGATAAATGCATAGCCTGTGAAGTATGCGTTCGCGTTTGTCCGATAAATCTACCAGTAGTGGATTGGGTTATGAATAAAGAAACTAAGAAAAAGGAACTTAGAAATTACTCTATAGACTTTGGAGTTTGTATTTTTTGCGGTAATTGTGTTGAATATTGTCCTACAAATTGCTTATCTATGACTGAAGAATATGAATTAGCTACATTCGATAGACATAATTTAAATTTTGACAATATAGCATTAGGTAGACTTCCTACAAATGTTACTACTGATCCATCTGTAAAACCCCTTAGGGAACTTGCATATTTACCCAAAGGAGTTATGGATCCTCATGAAGTTCCTCCTTCTGATGTTCGAGTTGGTAAACTACCTGAAGAAGTTTATGATTGGATGAAGCCAGAAGTTAATGATAATCGTGATCCTGCTATCACACCAAAAAACTAATTTAAAATAATACATGTCTATAGCAGTCACAACCCAAATAATTTGTTTTTCAGTATTATCTTTAGTTGTAATAGTTGGAGCTCTAGGAGTAATCCTTCTTGAGAATATTGTTTACTCTGCATTTTTGCTTGGTGGAGTCTTCATGAGTGTTGCAGGCTTATATTTGCTCTTGAACGCGAGTTTTGTTGCAGCAGCACAAGTATTAGTTTATGTGGGAGCAGTTAATGTCCTGATCATTTTTGCCATAATGTTAGTTAATAAAAAAGAAGATTTGAAGCCTATCGATAACCTTAAGTCAAGAAGAATTATATCAACATCAATTTGTTTAACTCTTCTCAGTCTCTTAATTAGAGTTGACTTATCTAATGTATGGGGTTTAGCAGATCCTAATAAGTCTATAGGTGAGGAATCTACAATAAGAATTGGAGAACACTTATTTAGTGATTATTTACTCCCATTTGAAGTGGCATCCGTACTACTTCTAATGGCTATGATTGGAGCTATAGTTTTAGCGAGAAGAGATGTTATGAATGAAGATATTTCAACGGGATTACCAGTTGATCAAGAGTTGATTGAAAAATCAAGTGAACCATTGCTAATGAAAAAAAATTAATATGAATATAGAGACAATTCCACTTCAAGCCTTTTTAATAGTTTCCTCAATATTATTTTGTATAGGTATTTGGGGATTATTAAATAGTAGAAATGCAGTAAGAGTTTTGATGAGCATAGAATTAATGTTGAACGCAGTTAATATTAATTTGATGGCATTTTCTTCTTATATAGACAATAACCTTATTCAGGGGCAGGTTTTTACAATTTTTGTTATCACAGTTGCCGCAGCAGAAGCAGCTGTAGGTTTAGCTATTTTATTATCTCTTTATAGAAATAGAGTTACTGTGGATATGGAAAGTTTTAATTTATTAAAGTGGTAAAAAGCTTCTAGTGAAACTTTCATTGGTGCTTATTATTTATCGTTCTAACAGCACTGATGCTCAAGAATCATCTATATTTTGTGAAAATTCTCTCAAAAATAGAAATATTAAGTCACACAGGATAGAAAGTGATTTTGATAAAAATCAATTAGAAAGCTATTTTTCTAATCTTGATTCACTCCCTGAGTTAGTAATTGTTCTTGGTGGAGATGGAACTGTACTTAAATCTGCCAATGCATTGGTTAATTATGATATTCCTTTACTTAGTTTTAATATTGGAGGTAATTTAGGATTTTTAACCCAAGAAAAAGATTTTTTATTTGACCAATCTTTTATTGAAATTTTAGAAAAAGAAGAGTTCATAATTGATTTTAGAAATAGAATACATTGCGATGTATATAGTGATAAAAAGTATACAGAAAGAAAACTAATAAAAAGTTATGATGCTTTAAATGATTTTTATTTTAAATCTGTTGAAGAAGATATTTCCCCTACCAATCAAATTCAAATCAAAATAGATAATGAAATAGTAAACGAATATAAAGGTGATGGTTTAATTATTTCTTCATCAACTGGTTCCACCGCTTACTCTATGGCAGCAGGTGGTCCAATAGTACACCCCTCAATAAATGCATTTGTTATAAATCCAATATGTCCAATGAGTTTAGCCAGCCGCCCAATTATTATTCCTGATACAAGTAAAGTAATCATTAGAGCCGTTCAAAATAATAAAAGAGAAATAAAACTATGGAAAGATGGATCAAAATGTATGACTATAAAAGAAAGTGATTATTGTGAAATTAATAAAGTAGTAAAGCCCTGCAAGATGATTAAATTTGATAAAAGCATTTCCTACTATATTACATTAATTAAAAAGCTTGATTGGAAAGGAGATTTATCATTAAAAAATAATCAAAGTAATTAGATGGCATTAGAAATAGAAAGAAGATTTCTTATAAAAAACGATTCCTGGCAAGAATTTATTACCAATAAAACTTCCATAGAGCAAGGCTACCTTTCCTACAATTTAGAAGATTGGATCATAAGAATTAGATTTAACGGCAAGACCTTTAAAATTGCATTTAAAAAACATATAAAGAATTTTACTAATTATGAATATGAATTCTCAATTCCAAATAGTGAAGGCGAAACAATCATGGAAACTTTGACAAATAAAATTAAAAAAGAAAGATTCTATTTAGAATTTGATAACAAAAATTGGATTGTAGATTGTTTTAAAGACAAAAACTTTCCATTACAAATTGCTGAAATTGAACTTAATTCAGAAAAAGAAGAATTTTTTCTCCCGCCTTTTGTATCAAGAGAAATTACAGGTCTCAAAATTTTTACTAATCTTAGTCTTGCAAAACGTCCCTTTTCAAAATGGGAAAACAAAGATTTAAAAAAATTCAAATAAAAATAGTCAAAAACCCACTGTTTCTTTATATTTTCTTTATATTTGAAATATCTCTTTATTATTTATTGATATGTATGGTCTTTATGACAAAGATGGGGTATTAAGATTTATTAATTCTGATAGAGAAGCTTGTCTTGATTATGCAAAACTTTTTGAATTGAATTCAGCACATTGTTATTTAATGAATTTAATAGCCAGCATGGATAACGAAAATAATATTAATGTTGATCTGAATCAGGCAGAGAACAACAATTAAATCCATCTCTACAGATTTTCCCGTGATCCATTGCCCAGTTTAATAGTGCTACTCTATTTTTGGAACCTGTTTTGGTAAACATATTACTCACATGATTATCAACAGTTCTTTTACTAATAGTAAGCTTTACCGCAATTTCTTGATTTGTAAGCCCATCAGCTACTAAATCTATGATTTCCATCTCTCTAGATGAGAGACCCATCATATCAATGTCGTTTACACCTTCTTCAACCATTTGCATTTAAACAGTTCCTTTTATATATTAATTGAGTTTAGCAGTAACAGTAAACTTCTTAACCAAGTAAGGAAAAAAAGCAATTGAAATCAAAACTTCAGCAAACTTTAGAAAAAAATTCAAAAGTAATTACAGCAGAATTAATGCCGCCAAGAGGAGGAGACCCCATAAGATCTCTTAAAATAGCACAACTTCTCAAAAATAAGGTGCATGCTGTTAATGTTACAGACGGCAGTAGAGCAATAATGAGGATGTGCAGTTTAGCAATGTCTAAGCTACTACTGGAAAATGGGATAGAACCTATAATGCAAATCTCATGCAGAGATCGTAATAAAATCGCTTTACAATCAGATATTCTTGGAGCAAATGCCTTAGGTATTAAAAATATTTTATGCATTACAGGAGATTCTGTCAAAGCTGGTGATCAGCAAGAAACAAAAGCAGTTCATGAATTTGAGGCAGTGCGATTATTAAAACAAATTCAATCATTCAATCAAGGAATTGATCCTACTTTTGAACAACTTCCAGACAAAAGCACTAAGATCTTTTCTGGTGCTGCAGTAGATCCAAGTTGTCGAAATCAAAGAAGTTTAAAAAGTAGAACAACAAAAAAAAAGGAGGCTGGAGCAAATTTCTTACAAACTCAAATAGTTATGGATAGAAAATGTTTAGCAGACTTTTGTAACGAAATCAGCAATCCACTGGAGATACCAGTAATTGCAGGAGTATTTCTTTTAAAGTCATATAAAAATGCTCTTTTCATAAATAAATTTGTACCTGGAGCGAATATTCCTGAAAATGTTTTAAATCGTCTCAAAGATGCAAAAAATCCACTTCAAGAAGGAATATTAATTGCTTCAGAGCAAGCTAAAGATTTTATTAATATTGCAGATGGAATTCATCTTATGGCAGTCAAATCAGAACATCTTATCCCAGAGATACTTGAAAAAGCTGGACTCAATCTGGAATGTTAATTAAATCAGTTCCTAGTAATTCTGCCATAGCTTTTTGTTGAGGAGATGGTTCTGTTAAATCTAATCTTCTTGAGTCTGTTATTAACCAATCCAAAGAAGCATCTTTCAAATCAAAATGGTCTCCATTTTTTCCAACACAATATCTACCAAATACTAATTTATCGACAAGTTGCACTCCTTTCCCAATTTTTGAATAATCAAAGATTATGGAGTTATCTATAGTTGCACCCTCGCAAATGCAACAACTTGGTCCAATCATAGAGGGGCCAATAATAGTTGCACCATCTTCTATTCTTGTCATCCCTCCAATATAAACGGGTCCTTTTATACTAACTTTATCCCAATTTGCAGCAACATTAAGACCCGTAAAGACTCCAGGCTTAATTTCTTTTCCAGGAATTTCAACTTGCCTTACTTTACCTAATAAAACATTTCTAATAGCACTCCAGTAATCAGGAACTTTTCCAATATCTACCCACTCAAAATCCATCGGTAAAGCAAAAAATGGCAAATCCATTTCAACAAGTTTAGGAAATAGATCAGCTCCTATATCAAATTTTTCTCCTGATGGAATATAGTTAAAAATCTCAGGCTCAAAAAGATAAATACCAGTATTAATTGAATCACTCAAAGCATCTTCAACATCCGGTTTTTCTTGAAAAGCTTTAATTCGCCCATTTTCATCAGATACTACAACTCCATAACTAGATACCTGATCTCTAGTTACCTTTTTTGTTATTAGGCTAGCTATCGCCCCTTTTTTCTTATGATTTTTAACGGCTTCAGTCAAATCTAAATCAACTAAGGCGTCCCCGCACAATACAACAAAAGTTTCATCAAAAAAGTTTTGAAAATCTTGAATTTTTTTTAATCCTCCGGCCGAACCTAAAGCATCACCAATCATTTCTCCATCTTCAATTCTTCCTTCAAAGCTGTAGGCTATCTCAACACCAAATCTTTGCCCGTCTCTAAAATAGTTTTCAATTTCCTCTGCAAGATGAGAAACGTTTACCATTATTTCTTTAAAACCATGTTCTTTTAAAAGTTCCAAAAGAAATTCCATCACTGGTTTTTGCAAAATAGGAATCATTGGCTTAGGAATAATATGCGTTATTGGCTGAACGCGAGTTCCTTTACCTGCTGCAAGTATCATTGCCTTCATCAGCTCTATATACCTCTTTTTAAAGGATTATACTTTATTACTCTTTTACTACTAAGCAGCAGTCGAAGAAGTTTCTGAAACCTCAAGATTTTCAATAGGTAATTGAGCTAATTCTCCTTCTGGAATAATCCTTTTAATTTGAATTGGCCCATAGAGGGAATATTGTTGTTTTAATTCAATTTTATTTTCAGATGATAAAAATAACAAAGCCCAAAATACACCCAGTCTGTCTTTATCTAAATCACTTTTTACTACTGTCTGCCATTTGTTAACTAAATATTCAAAATCAGTCCATTGTAATGCCTTTTCCCATCCATCAAGAAACTTGCCAAGTGCTTTAGTTGTTTCAGGAAGCTTTTCACGATGTGCTAAAGATTGAACTTTAGAGATCAAAACCTTATCAGAATATTTTTTATTTCTTTTCCTTTTCATAAGCAAAAGATCCTGCGTTTCAATTATTTCTGCAATAGATTCCAATTGACTAACAAGTTCTCCTAATGTAGATGTACGTTTAATAACGGGTTGAGCTACAGATCTTCTTCTAAGATATTTTTCAGGATATTTTGGTATTTCAAATCCTTGATTGATCCATTCTTGATTATCCATCCCAATTTCTTCTTCATAACCTAATGTTTCTTCTTGAAATACATCAGATTCTAAAACTTGAGCTTTTAAATTAACTAATACAGAGGCGGCAAAAAATGCTTCACTTGTCTCAGATAAGTCTTTTTGATATGAAGTTTGATTATTGGATGAATATTGCAAATTATGATTAAACTGCTCTAAAAAACTATCGATAACACTTATAACATCAATATCCCATGGATCAAGATCACCCCTTCCAGCTGCATCTTGAAGGAATTTTATGAGTAATCTAGGCCCTAGCTGTGACCCATCAATAGATTGAGAATTAGTTACTTTAATTAAATATAATCTTTTTCAAGATATCTTTATATCAATTGTTATGCCAAAAAATAATAAACATATTAAGAAAATTATATAGTTGGTGCTTTTAATATTTGATTTGATTTATTTCCCGCAAAAACATTTGTCTTTGGTGTGTTTTTAACAGCATTTAAATCTCTGTCAACCAAGTTATTTATCGTAGCCAAATAACTTTCTGTAACTAATCTTGGATATAAACCTATCCCGATTATTGGTAAGAGTAAACAGGCTATAATGTATATCTCTCTAGGCTCTGCATCAATTAAATTCTTATCTTCAGTTAACTTTGGATTTTCTTTACCAAAGAAAATCTCTCGTAACATTGACAGTAAATAAATTGGAGTAAGTATCACCCCTATTGCAGCTAAAGATGCCATTATCACCCTAAAAGGCAAAGTATAAACTTCATCCGTAACAAATCCAGTAAATACCATTAACTCAGAAACAAATCCACTCATACCTGGTAAGGCAAGAGAAGCAAGAGAGCAGGCAGTCCATAATGCAAACATAATACGCATTTTTTGTCCTACTCCACCCATTTCATCTAGTTTTAGAGTCTTTGTTCTGTCATAAGTTGCTCCAACAAGAAAAAATAAACTTGCTCCAATTAGTCCATGACTAACCATTTGCAACATCGCTCCACTTGTCCCAAGACTACTAAAACTTCCTATCCCAATTAAGACAAACCCCATATGACTTATTGAACTATAAGCAATTTTCCTTTTAAGATTTCTTTGTGCAAATGATGTTAATGCAGCGTATATTATATTGACTACTCCAAGAACTATTAATAGTGGAGAGAATTGAGCATGTGCAATAGGTAATAATTGTGCATTAAATCTTAAAAGAGCATATCCGCCCATCTTCAATAAAATTCCAGCCAACAACATATGAACAGGTGCTGTAGCCTCTCCATGAGCATCAGGGAGCCAGGTATGCAAAGGGACAATAGGGAGTTTCACACCAAAAGCAATTAACAAACCTATATAACAAAGGATTTGAAAGTTTTGGCCAAAATCTTGATTAGCCAAATGAGAAAACTCAAAATTTGGAACTTCAGTTCCATAAAAACCCATTGCCAACGCAGCTAAAAGGATAAAGATAGAACTCCCAGCTGTATAGATAATGAATTTTGTAGCTGCATATTGTCTATTTTTTCCTCCCCAGATAGCTAAAAGTAAATATACTGGCAAAAGTTCCAGTTCCCAACTTAAAAAGAATAGGAGCATATCTTGAACAGCAAAAACAGCTATTTGTCCTCCATCCATGATAAGTATTAAAAAGAAAAATAATTTTGGCTTAAACTTTACAGGCCATGCAGCTAAGACAGCTAGCGCCGTTATAAAACTAGTTAATAATATAAGAGGCATTGACATTCCATCAGCGCCGACTGACCAAGTAAGTCCTAAATTAGGAAGCCAATTTATACTTTCTTTAAGTTGAACATCTTCATTATTGATATCAAAACCGTTTATGTAAGATCCTACTGTTACTAGAAAAGTAATTAAAGCAACACTTAAAGCGAACCATCTTACTTCTTTACCCTCTCCTTTATCGGGGAAAAAAGGTATCAGAAATGCGCATCCAATAGGGAAAAGAATAGATACTGAGAGCCAAGGGAAATCAGATATACCTCCACCCAATGTTCCTATTGTATTTAGTGCAAAATGTGTAAAAAAATAGCTGCTCAAATGAATAAGAAAATGGTCTTAAACAAATTCTAGAAATTATCTAGATTTTTTCATCCCATGGACAGTGAAGACACACATTTGTTATTAAGCTACTTGCGGAGATTGGAAACCAAATATTGCTACCAACAAAATTACTCCTCCAAAAACTATCAGAGCATAAAATTGAGCTCTGCCGGTTTCAAAATACTTTAAGCCCTCCCCACTTCCCAATGTTACAAGTCCAGTAAGATTTACCACTCCATCTACAACTTTGGAATCAACTTCTAAAACTTCTTTTGCTAGTTTTCTACTACCTTTCACAAAAAGTTTTTCATTAATATCGTCTAAATACCATTTATTTGATAAGAACTTATTAACAGATGGAAATCTTTGTGCAAATAATATTGATAAGTTTATTTTCTTAACAAAATAAGCTTGATAAGCAATAGTTATACCAATTGAGGCAATGAAAACAGATGCAATAGCTAGAGGTAAAAATTCTTTTAATTCAAACGACTCTATAGCAATCAATGCTTCTTCGGGATCTAATAAGTTTGCAAATTTACTATCCCAAGGAAATCCCATAAACCCAATTATTATTGAAGGTACTGCTAAAAAAACCAATGGGAATGTCATTGACCAAGGAGACTCATGGAGTGAACCATGTTCTTCTTCATGTTCTTCTTCTATATTGATTTTGGAAGCTAATAAAAGTTCTTTTTGTAATTCCTTATCTTCACCTCTAAAATCTCCTTCAAAAGTTAAAAAATAAAGTCTAAACATATAAAAGGCGGTCATTCCAGCTGTTAAAAATCCCACAAACCAAAAAGCTGGAAATGAGATAAAGGCGTTTCCCAATATTTCATCTTTACTCCAAAATCCAGCTAATGGAGGAATACCACTTATTGCTACGCAACCTATTAAGAAAGTCGTAGAAGTAAAGGGCATTTTTTTTCTTAAACCTCCCATCAACCTCATATCTTGAGCAAGTACAGGTTGATGACCAACAACTTCTTCCATGGCATGAATTACGGAGCCAGACCCTAAAAACAACATTGCTTTGAAACAAGCATGTGTTATCAAGTGAAAAATCCCTGCGACGGGAGCACCACAACCCATCGCAAGCATCATATACCCGAGCTGAGAAACCGTACTATATGCTAAACCTTTTTTGAGATCCATCTGGGTTAAGGCAATAGATGCACCTAAGAAACATGTAATAGTACCAACTAAAGCAATAATAAATTGAATTGAGGGGAATAAAGAGTATAGAGGTTGGAGCCTTGCTACTAAGAATATTCCAGCAGCAACCATCGTCGCTGCATGAATCAGAGCTGAAATAGGGGTTGGTCCTTCCATAGCGTCTGGAAGCCATACATGAAGAGGAAATTGAGCAGATTTTGCCATAGGTCCTAAGAAGACTAAAAAACAAAGTAATAATGCAGCCCAGACTGGCAATGAATTCTCTGAAACTGACTGTGACACTCCTACTGCAATTTCATTAAAATCAAAGCTTTTTGTAGCCCAAAATAAACCCAAAATTCCGAGTAACAAGCCAAAATCTCCAACCCTATTTACGACAAAAGCTTTTTGAGCAGCATTTGCTGCACCATCTCTGTCGTACCAGAAACCAACTAGTAAGTATGAACACATTCCTACTAATTCCCAAAAAACGTATATTTCTAATAAGTTTGGGCTAATAATTAATCCCATCATCGAACTGCTGAAAAGTGCTAGATATGTAAAAAATCTTACGTAACCTTTGTCATGAGCCATATAACCATGAGAGTAAATCATGACTAATAAAGTAATAGTGGTTACCAATGTGAGCATTACGCTCCCTAATGGGTCGAGAACGAATCCCATTGGGATTGTGAAATCTCCAGCACTTGCCCAAACAAATAATTTTTCTACTGATTGGTAACCATTGATTTGCTCAATTAATGTTTTATAACTGATTACAGCAGAAACACCAACGAATGACAAAAGACTGATAGATACAATTTCTCTAGAATTATTGATTTTTTTATTCGCACATATTAAACCCAAACCAGAAAACACGGCTCCAATAAGTGGAAAGACAGGAATCAACCAGGCAATTTCTGAAGCTTGAGGCATATTTAATAATATTTATACATTAATACTAAACTGCTAATTGAAAATTTTAGACATAAAAGATGAATTAAATGTTGTAACAGCAATATTTATATATTTATGAGACCACCAGATTATTGCAATGGCTATTAATATCCCAATTTGTGATAATTTAAAAAATTCCTTTAGTTTAATTTGCTGTCTTCCATCAAATATTGCGACAAATGGGATTATTGAGGTACTTTCTTTGTACTTATAAAATTCTTCACCAAATTTAATTTCTAATCTTTTATCACCATGCCATATTGCAAAAAGATGATGCAAAATTAGCCCTATCGAAGTTATGAATGTAAAAGATGTCCCAATCCATAATGTATGAGCTAAACACCATATAATTTGGCCAAATGCTTGAGGATGTCTTGTTATTCTCATTATTCCAGTGCCATATATCCTAACTTGAGGTTTTAAAACTGAAGGAATTTCTAATAAATTATATGTTGCAGGATATAAAAATAAGAAACTGATAGCAGTTAAAATCCAAACCAACAAAAATACATAGTGATTACCCTGAAAATTCCATAATCTAATGCCATCGTATCTATGAGCTAAGAAATAACTAATTAAAATCACTGCAGATGGCAAACTCAAAGAAACAAAAAGCAATCTCCATAATCTTGCTCCCATAAAAGCCTCTGCTCTACTTCTTAAAGCAGCACCTCCACTATGTATAACAGCAAAAATTAATATTAATCCCAAAATCAACAACGAAGTTTTGTGAGTCTCCATATAATTTCAAAATACAAGTTATCCATCATTAACAATAATACCCTTAGGTATTAGAATTAAAGTTAAATTGTAGGCATAAAAATAATGCCAGAATTACCGTTTACTCTTGACCAATTAAGAATATTAAAAGCTATTGCAGCTCAAGGAAGTTTTAAAAAGGCTGCTGATTTACTTTATGTGACTCAACCAGCTGTTAGTTTGCAAATTCAAAATTTAGAAAAACAACTTGAAATAACAATTTTTGATAGAGGTGGTAGAAAAGCACTTTTAACTGAAGGAGGAAAGCTTTTACTTGAATATTGCGAAAGAATACTTAATCAATGTGATGAGGCTTGCAAAGCTATTGAAGACTTAAATAGTTTAAAAGGCGGAACACTCATAATTGGAGCTAGTCAAACTACCGGTACCTACTTAATGCCAAGAATGATAGGGCTTTTTCGTCAAAAATATCCTGATGTATCTGTCCAACTACAAGTTCACAGTACTAGAAGAACAGGTTGGAGCGTTGCAAATGGTCAAATTGATTTAGCAATAATTGGAGGTCAATTACCAAGCGATCTAGAAAACTTGTTACAAGTAATTCCATATGCAACTGATGAATTAGCTCTTGTATTACCACCAAAACACCCACTTGCAAACAAGAAAGAACTGATGAAAGAAGATTTATACAAACTAAATTTCGTCACATTAGATTCTCAATCAACAACCAGAAAAGTTGTTGATAAACTTTTAAAGGATTCTGGTCTTGATATTCAAAGATTAAAAATAGAAATGGAGTTAAATTCTCTTGAAGCAATTAAAAATGCCGTTCAATCTGGTCTTGGTGTTTCTTTTTTACCTGTTGTTTCTATTGAGAGAGAATTAGCAGGTGGGTCAATTCACAAACCCCATCTAGCTGATTTAGAGGTAAAAAGGGAGTTGAAATTAATTACAAATCCATCAAGATACACATCTAGAGCATCAGAAGTTTTTAAAAAATATATATTACCTCAATTTGCAAGCTCTGAAAGCCCATTAAGGCAAGTTAACTCAATCTAAAATTGAATAGCTTCCTTATTGATTCCCACCCCTCCATCTTCAGCTTGTCCATCTCCTTTGATAATGAATTTGTTCTCATTTACATCAGTCTGATAAACACACTTAACAATAGGCTTATCTCTTATTGAACCTATGTAAGCAAAAGTATTCATTCTTTGCTTACATTCTCTAACATCCTCATTACTTATAGCTCCTTGTTTTTGTAACACTGTCCAATTTTCCCTTCGAATAACGCAGCCAGGTTGCAGTGCCGGTTGTGTTACGAAACTAGTTGAAGGATTAAGTGTTGTATACATTTCTACATCAATCACAAAAGCACTTGCTCCCCATTGCCTACAAAATTCAGGGTCTGGAACGGCCATATCTAATTGCTGTTGACTAGCTATATTACCTTGCCCTCCATCTGTTGTACTGGTAATGGCGCTCCCTATACCTACCCCTAGTATCAAAACGCCAGCAAGTACAGCAATCGTTCCGGTGCTGAAATTATTTTTTTGTTCAGAGTTAGAAGGTGATATTCGTCTATTACGCTGTGTATAGTTATCGCGATCCCTTGAGGAGTATGAATTTTTGCCAGGGTCTCTTCTTGGACCTCTATTAGAATACTTATTCACAGTACTTCTTTAGTCTTAGGTAAACCCATTGAATAATTCATGACTCTACATTCAGGGTTATAGCTTAGTAATCCATTTTGAAGCAAATATTTGATTAAACCTTCAACTTCTGATCCTATTTTACGAAGTTCATAGTCATCTAAACTTTTTCCGGCTCTTTCTTGAACAAGTTCAGTAAATTTTTGATTTACTTTTTTTAAGGAGTCTTCATTCCAAATGAATTCATTATCAGGATCTAAGTCGAGAGTTAATTTATTAGGATGGAATACTAAATCGCTATTAACCACATCAGCAGTAAAAATTCTTACATGCCTAGTGGTTGACTTTAAAAGCATTTTTTCCATAATTCTAAAAAATAATCAACAAAAAAAACATTTATGTCTTAACTTTAGAATAGCTTCTTAGTAAGTGTTAACTATTTTTTTTATTTTATAATGCGTGTTGTAATTGCAGGTGCAGGTTTAGCGGGTTTATCTTGCGCTAAATATCTTGTTGACAATGGCCACATACCCATAGTTTTAGAAGCTAGAGATGTACTTGGCGGTAAGGTCGCTGCTTGGAAAGACGAAGATGGAGATTGGTATGAGACAGGTTTACACATATTTTTTGGTGCTTATCCAAATATGCTTCAACTTTTCAAAGAATTAGACATAGAAGACAGACTTCAATGGAAAAGTCATTCAATGATTTTCAATCAACCTTCTGAGCCTGGTACTTACAGTAGATTTGATTTCCCTGACATACCTGCTCCTGCGAATGGAGTAACAGCAATTCTTAGTAACAATGATATGCTTTCATGGAATGAAAAGATTTTGTTTGGCTTAGGTTTAGTTCCTGCAATGTTGAGGGGCCAGAAATATCTTGATAAATGTGATTCAAAATCTTGGACAGAATGGTTAAAAGAACACAATATTCCTGAGAGAGTTAATGATGAAGTATTTATCGCTATGAGTAAAGCACTTAATTTTATTGGACCTGATGAAATCTCATCAACAGTTTTATTAACAGCACTTAATAGATTTTTACAAGAAAAAAACGGTTCCAAAATGGCTTTCCTTGATGGAGCTCCACCAGAAAGACTTTGCCAACCAATGGTCGATTATATAACAGAGAGAGGAGGCGAGGTTCATATGAATAGTCCTCTGAGAAAAATAGACCTCAATGAGGATAGCACTGTAAAAAGTTTTACAATTGCCCCTTTAGACTCAGATGAAAAGAAAAAAGTGATTACAGCAGATGCCTACGTTAGTGCAATGCCTGTAGATCTCTTTAAACTAATAATTCCGGACCAATGGAAAGGTATAAATGCATTCTCAAAACTAGATGGTTTAATTGGAGTACCTGTAATTAATATCCATTTATGGTTTGATAAAAAATTAACGGATATTGATCACTTATTATTTAGTAGATCCCCGCTTCTAAGTGTTTATGCAGATATGAGTATCACTTGTAAGGAATATGAAGATCCAAATAGATCAATGCTTGAATTAGTTTTTGCTCCTGCAAAAGAATGGATTAATAGAAGTGATCAAGATATAGTTGATGCAACAATGGAAGAACTAAAAAAGTTATTTCCAACTCATTTTATTGGGGATGACAAAACTAAACTAAGAAAGTTTAAAGTTGTAAAAACACCAAGATCTGTATACAAAGCAGTTCCTGGATGTCAAGAATTCAGACCTAGTCAAAGATCTCCAATAAAAAACTTTTTTTTAGCAGGTGACTATACAATGCAAAAATATCTTGCTTCTATGGAGGGAGCTGTTTTAAGTGGTAAATTATGCGCAGAAACTATCAACAAAGAATATTCCAAAACATCAAATAATGTTTCACGAGAAACATCTAAAATAAATTAAACCTCAAGAATAAAACCTTTTTTGAAAAATTCATTATCCCAACTTAACAAAGCATATGAAATATGCCAAAAAGAAACTCAAAAATGGGCTAAAACTTTTTATTTAGGAACACTTTTATTACCGTACGAAAAAAGAAAAGCGATTTGGGCTATTTACGTTTGGTGCAGGAGAACTGATGAAATAATGGATAGCATTGAAGCTTCAACCAAGACAACTGAGGAACTTTCCGATAATCTAAATGAATGGGAAGAAAACACAAAAAATGTTTTTAAAGGCAAAATACAAACAGACTTAGATGCTGTTCTTTTCGATACAATAGAAAATTTTCCACAGAATATAGAACCATATTTAGATATGATTGATGGGCAGAGAATGGATCTTGAAAAATTTAGATACAAAAGTTTTTCTGAATTACAGCTTTACTGTTATCGCGTTGCAGGGACAGTGGGATTAATGACTCAGAATGTAATGGGCATAGATAGTGCTTATACATCAGCCCCATGGAGCAACATACCTGACTCCTCAGAAGCAGCGATAGCTCTAGGAATAGCAAATCAACTTACTAACATTTTAAGAGATGTTGGAGAAGATAGACAAAGAGGTAGAATTTATCTACCCCAAGATGACATGAATAAATTTAATTATTCTGAAGAAGAGTTATTAAAAGGAGTAATAAATAATCAGTGGAAGATGCTTATGAATTATCAATTAATAAGAGCTCGGGATTGGTTCAAAAAATCTGAAGATGGTATTAAGTGGTTATCTGCAGATGCAAGATGGCCTGTCTGGACATCTTTACGCCTTTATAGAGGAATATTGGATTCTATTGAAAGATTAGATTATGATGTGTTTAATAATAGAGCTTTTGTAAAGAATTCAGTAAAAGCGTTTGAAATACCAATATCCTATTTAATCTCAAGGATTAAATAGCTAAGCAGGGGCTTTCTGATTAGCCAACAAATCTTTTAATTTTGAAAGTTCGCCAGCCCATCTTGGATCTGGGGCTTCAAGATTAGGTGCATCACTATGAACAATCTTCTTGAAATCTTTCCTCTTTTTATTTTTATTAGAGCCTAAACTATTTCTCTTGTGTGAGGAAGAATCTTTCTTTTCTGAAAGTTCAACTCTCAATTTTGAGCCATTAAATTCATAACCATTAAGCTTTTCGATTATTAAATTTGCATTTTGTTCATTATTTGTTGTAGCAAACCCAAATCCTCTACACTCTTTTGTTTCTTTATCTAAAACAGCTTTAAATCTAATAGAATCCGATAATGATTTCAAAAAACTATCAAATTCTTGTGGATTAAATACTTGTGGTAAATTGCCAATGTAAATACGAATGCTCATAAATTTTTAAAAAATAATTTGAAGTCTGAACTTTAAACAAAAACTAAGCTATGTGTATTTAATCACATTTTGGCGCATTTTGTTGAATCCATTGCTTTCCTTTATATATAGCTTCATCAAAATTATTCAATCTATTATATGCAAGCTCCATAGAAAGATAATTAATGACCTTACCTAAAATAGGTCCATCTTGGATTTTTAAATATTTTTTTAAAACGTCCCCTTTTATTAAATTCGAGGGATGAAATAATTTATCATCTTTATCTCGCCATCTAGCTAGCCAATTTATATAATATGATTCTGGCAAAAAAAGAATAAAAGATGGAAGAATAGTTTCTAATTCTTGATGTAAATCAAATCTTTCTTTCTCATTAAATTCATAAATAGTTTGCATCTTCAAAAAGAAATTCCATTTTCTTAACAGCCTAATTTTTGAAATTTCAGATTTGCTAAATTTTAAATTTTTCAAAGAAAATTCGTCTAAAATTTGAACAAGATAGAATAAGGGTAAAAAATTTTTCTTTTCAAATTTATTTAATTCTTCAAAATTAATTTTTTCTAAATCAAGAAATATCAAATTTTTTTCTGACTGTATATAATCGAAAATTTTAAATTTATTTATTAATATTATCGCCTGAGATGCTTTTTCCCCTCTTATTATTCGCTGTATTTCATAATTAATTCTTTCATTAGCAACAAGTCTTAATTGCTTTTTATAAGTTTTAATAAAATCTATTAAATTTATATCAACATTAAAATCTAACTCAGAAATAAAACGAAAGCATCTTAAAATTCTTATTGGATCATCCAATAAGTTCTGCTTTGAATTAGTTCTCAAACAAGCAAGCTGTAGATCATTAATTCCATTTGATGGATCAATGAGCATTTTTTCTTCAAAAGAAAAAGCAATAGCATTAATAGAAAAATCTCGACTTAATAAATCAATATTAATAGAAGGAGAAATTTGAGAAGCGATATCAATTGAGATATGTTTAAAAATAATTCTTACTACATCTCTTGCATCGTCAAGAATAATAAATTTACCTTCAAATTTATCTGCAATTTTTTTACCAACATTAATTGCATTTTTTGGAACTAAAATATCAACATCAATTACTGAATTTAATCTTCCTAAAATTAAATCTCTTATATATCCACCTACTAAAAAAGATCCAGAAGGTAAAGAAGATAAAATAAAATCCCAATTATAAGTTTTTATACTTCTTTCTATTTCATTAATTATTAGTGTATGATCAATGAAAATATGATTTTTAAGATCTTCTTTCTTGACTATGTGCATTTGCATTAACTGTAAATTAGTTGATAGATGTAAGACCTATCATGAGGTTGAAAAGAATCATGGTGTTGAGCACATTTGTGATATTCCTAATTTTAAACCAAAAAAACCCTACATTCACGTAAGTATAATCAAAGATTTAAATGGCGATTTTAAAATTGACTGGGATGTACAGTCTTGTTCAAGTTTTTCAGAAGAATCTGGTAAGTGGTCTAAATGTAGGCCAGGCTTAGAGTTACCTATTTAAAGGTAAATGACTCACGAATTAACAAACCATAATAAATTAACCTTAGCAATTCATAGTACTGATGATTCTTTTGGCTTCGCTTACAGAGAAAATAAAAACTCTTTATCTGAAAACTTTTTTACAAAAAAATTTGAGAAAGATTTATGCAATAATTTAATAGTTGATTTTTCAAATTTTATTACAAAAGAAAATTTAAAAAGAATTAATAAAATATCTGTCAGTATAGGGCCATCAAACTTTAACGCATCCAGACAAATAATAGTATTAGCGAGAACTCTAGCTCAGCAAATAAATTGCTCATTAGATAGTTTTAGTTCTTTTGAATTGATGGCAAAAAGAATTGCTACGAAAAATAATATCTATTACGATAAAAATTCATTTTGGATTTTCAAAAAATTAAAAAGAAGAGGATATATTGCAGGAAAATATGAAATATGCATTTCTGAAAAACCAAATAAAAAAATCACTATCAAAGAAACAATTATTCCAAAAATTTTTGAAGAATTAACGGACACAGAGTATTCTTATCAAGCTGAATATTCTGACATAGAAGATTTAAAAGAACTATTGAATTTATCTAATAAAAATTCACAACATTCAAGTTCTAATACTTGGGAAAAAGTTTTGCCATTATATCCAATATCCCCAATTAACTGATCATTCATTCAAGCAAATTATTTATGGACTCCTGCAAATGATATGTTACTTTACCTAACTCATCTTTTGATGAGCCTTTAGGGGGGTTAATCGGTTTCCCAACTTTAATAACTATTTTTGTGAAAAATGGAATAAAAAACTTTAATCTAACTAATCTATTTGAATTAATAATTGCAACTGGTAATAACATTTTTTGATTTCTAAAAGATAAAAGAGCTGCTCCTTGTTTTGGCTTATTTACACGACCATCTTTTTGTCGAGTACCATCAATAAATATACCAATACTATGATTATTTAATAATTTTTCACATGCAGTTTTAATAGTCGTTTTATCTACTATGCCTCTCTTTACAGGATAAGCTCCACATGATTTTATTATAAACCCAAGTAAGGGAATTCTAAAAAGTTCTGACTTAGCCATAAAAGATATATTCCGACCAATAGCATGACCCAGTAAAGGAGGATCAAGTAGGGAACCGTGATTAGATACCATTATGAAAGCACCTTTCTGAGGAATGTTTTCTCTCCCAATTAACTTGCCTCGAAGTATCAATTTATAAATCGGTAAAATAATTATTTGACTTACCAATTTATAAATTAATTTTTGATAAAAATAACTTTTCATTAAATCAATATTTAATTTGATCTGCAGAAGATACTTGAGAAATTTTTACATCCTTTAAATGCCTTTTACCCAGACCAGTAAGGACATTAGATGGGCCAATTTCCACCATTTGAAGAATACTATTTGCTTTCATTAAATCCATAGTTTGACGCCATCTAACACCATTACACATTTGATTTTTGAACCTAACCTTAAGCTCATTTGGATCATTACATAGTGATGGATGAGAATTACTTATAACGGGCATAGAAGGCTGATTAAATTCTAGAGTATCTACATATTTTGAAAATTGAAATGATGATTCTTTCATAAATGGTGAATGAAAAGCACCGGAAACATTTAATTTAAGAAATCTTTTTGCCTTAATTCGTTTTGAAATATTATCCAAAGCTTTTTCGCTTCCTGATAGAACAACTTGAGAAGAGCTATTGTCGTTCGCTATTACAAGATCGTCAATCTCTTCTACCAGTAAATCTAATTGATCTCTATCAAAACTTATTAATGCTGCCATAGATCCCTTTGCGGCATCTGCCATTAATCCAGATCTAACTTTTATTAGTTGTACACAATCTTCAAAAGACAAAACATCAGCACAATATAAAGCCGTAATTTCTCCTAAACTATGTCCAGCAATATAGGTTGGTTTATAACCATTTTCTTTTAAAGAATCTAATAATACTGATTCCACTAGAAAAAGACAAATTTGAGTGTTCTTTGTATTATTTAAATCATCGGAAAGATTTTTCTTATCAGAATTTAGTTCACAAATTTCAAATAAATTTCTCTCGAATACTTCAGAGGCATAATTAAACCTATATTTTGCATTTGGCAAATCTATGATTTTATTTGCCATACCAATTTTTTGTGAACCCTGACCAGGGAATACCCATGCGACTGTCATAATAAAACTTTTATTTAACCCCATCGAATAAGGGCTGCACCCCAACTTAACCCAGCACCAAAACCACTTGTGGCAATAATATCATTTTCTTTAATTTTCTTATTTCTTATAGCCTCATCTAGCATTAAAGGAATTGTTGCCGCTGAAGTATTTCCATAGTTACTTAAATTACTGAGAATCTTTTCTGATGAAACATTTAGCCTGTCTCCAACAGAATCTAATATTCTTTGATTTGCTTGATGTAATAAAAGCCAATTAATGTTCTCAGAATTGAAATTTGTTTTTTTAAATAAATTTTCAATAATTAATGGTACCTCTCTAACTGCAAATTTATATACTTCTTGTCCATTCATCTTAATTGAGGAAAACCCCCCACTTGAAAAATTAATATCATCAATAATTAGATCTTGATTATTTTGAGATGGAAGATTTAAGAAAGAACCTCTTTGACCATCAGTCCTCATACTAAAGCCAATTAAATTATCTAATTCATTTGTTACTTCGATTGCTATTGCACCCGCTCCATCTCCGAATAAGATACAACTTCTTCTATCATTCCAATCTATATAACTTGAAAGTTGATCTGAGCCTATTACTACAGCTCTTTTATAACTACCTGCTTTTAAAAATTGAGTAGCTGTTATTGTAGCAAATAAGAAACCACTGCAAGCAGCTGTCAAATCAAAAGCAACAGCATTAATTGCGCCTAGTTTTGACTGAATTTCAGGAGCAGAACCAAATAGATCATTTGGAGTTGATGTAGCTAATATTATTAGATCAATTGTTTCAATATCCCATCTAGCCATCTCAATTGCTCCCAATGCCGCCTTGTAACCCATTTCGCTGACATTTTCTGATAATCCAGAAATTCTTCTCTGAGAAATACCTGTTCTAGATTTTATCCATTCATCACTAGTCTCTACCTTCTTACTAATTTCCTGATTCGTCAGGATTTGATTTGGTACATAACTTCCACTTCCTTTAAATGAGACTCCAATTTGATTTAAATTTATTCCTTCCAAAAGAGTTATCTAATTACTTATATAAGTCAAACATAAATCTGACAAAATATGTTTTAAGAATTTAAAACTTGAAGCTTTTGAAGTTGATTTAAATTTTCCATAACATTATGATTTACAGCAGAATGAGCCAAACGCAGAGCACTTACTACTGATAAAGACTTACTACTACCATGGCCAATTACACAAATACCATTTACCCCAAGCAATAATGCTCCTCCATGTTCAGCATGATCTAACCTTTTCTTAATTCTTAGTAAATTACTTTTTAAAAATGCAGAACCAACCTTCCCCCTTCTTCCTCTAGGCAGTTCGGATCTTAAAATATCTAATAGAACCCCGCCAACCGACTCAAGAAATTTAAGTAATATATTTCCTGTAAAACCATCGCAAACGACCACATCAAAATCACCAGATAAAACATCTCTTCCTTCACAATTACCCCCAAAATTAAAACTTTTCTCATTGGATAGTAATTCAAATGTTTTTATAGATAAATCATTCCCTTTACATTCTTCTTCGCCAATATTTAATAAGCCAATTCGTGGTTTTTCTATTTGTAAAACATCTTTGGCATAAACATCACCAAGAAGTGCAAATTGATGAAGATAAGAGGGCTTACAATCAGTATTTGCTCCGACATCAAGAACTAGTACAGGTCGAGTTTGATCTCTAGTTGGGAATAACGCTCCTATTGCAGGGCGTTCGATTCCTTTCAATCTCCCTATCCTAAATATTGCAGAGGCCATAAGAGCTCCTGAGTTACCTGCCGAATAAACAGCTTTTGCCTTATTAGTTTTAACCAAATCCATAGCAACATTTATACTCGCATCTTTTCTTTTTCTTACTGCTGTTGCTTCTTCATTCATCCCTATAGGATCTCCACTATCTATTAATTCAAGACGATTATTATCAATTTCTTTTTTTAACAAATCTATTAGACCAACTCTCTCTGCTTCATATCTAACTTTTTCAATTTTGCCTACAAACTTTATATTTATAGGAAATCTACTGATAGCATCGAGACAGCCTTCCAAAATGGGCACAGGTGCATAATCTCCCCCCATACCATCAACTGCGATCCAAATCCTCTCAGAATTTGGTACCTCTTCTTTACTTATCAAATTATCACTATTTTGTAACCTTTTTAAAGGGTCAAAAACTAATGGCTGCAATGTATTTTTTGCAATTGAACTAGCACTTGAAACTACATTACTAGCAGTGTTAACAACTGATTCAGCACTAGAGACTACATTACCTGCTACATTACCCGCAACATTACTTGCAGTACTTACAACAGACCCAGCACCAGAAACCACGTTACCCGCAACATTACTTGCAGTTACAGCAGAATTAGCCGCAGTATCAACTATTGAAGTCACAGCAGAATTTCTTTTATACCAAATAACTAATCTTCTTATAGCTCTAGACTTTTTAATAGAAGAATCTTTTTCCATCTATTTACCGTCAAATGGAGATATATCAACTATCCTCTGAAACAGATATCCTGTACCTCTTGCTGTAAGAATTAATTCAGGATTTGCAGGATCAGCTTCCAATTTCGATCTTAATCTAGATATATGAACGTCAACTACTCTCGTATCTACATGTCTTTCAGGTGTGTAGCCCCAAACTTCTTTCAAAATCTCACCTCGACTAAATGGTTCTCCTGATCTACTGACTAAAAGTTCTAAAAGACTAAATTCCATGCCTGTTAACCTGATTCTTTCATCACTTTTAAAAACTTGTCTTCGATTTGTATCAATTTTAATATCTGTAACCAAAATTAAACCTGAATTTGGCATTCCAGGAAGTTGCTCTTTATCTATTCTTCTTAATACACACCTAATTCTAGCTTCTAATTCTTTTGGACTAAAGGGTTTAACCACATAATCATCAGCGCCTAATTCTAATCCTGTAATTCTATCTGCTACATCCCCTAATGCAGTAAGCATTACGATAGGTACGTCTGAGTCTTTTCTTAATTCTTGACACACTCCATATCCATCTAATTTTGGCATCATTACATCAAGTACAACCAAGTCAGGATCGTAATCTTTGAACAATTTTAATGCTTCTTTACCATCACAAGCAGTTACCACTTTGTAACCAATCATTGAGAGACGAGTCTCGAGAATTCTTCTAATGCTTGCCTCGTCATCTGCGACAAGTATTGTTTCTTTTGTTTGACTAGATACAGCCATTTGTTTCTATTAGCTAATCAGTAAGAGAATTTATCTTTTACCCAATCTAACTTGTAGAGGGGCAAAATCCCAAACATCTCAGTTCCTCAATCTAATCAAAAATTAAATGTCTAATAAATTTTCGACTTTTATTTGTCAAAATTGCGGATCTGAGACTTCTCAATAC
The DNA here is from genome assembly GCA_003211655.1 of Prochlorococcus sp. AG-469-F22. Lineage (GTDB taxonomy): Bacteria > Cyanobacteriota > Cyanobacteriia > PCC-6307 > Cyanobiaceae > Prochlorococcus_A. The sequence continues at coordinate 23,821 of QCSC01000006.1, forward strand.
TTCGGCAGATGCGTAAATTGTAATAAATGGAATACCATCTTTGAAGAAAGAAAAAACACTAGATCTAAAACAACTAGTGTTAATAAAAATAAAAAATCTAAGCTGTTTAATGAGATAGAAATAGGTGACATATCAAGATTTACAAGTGGATTTAAAGAGTTTGATAGAGTACTAGGTGGTGGAATAGTTCCGGGATCTATAGTTTTACTTGGAGGAGAACCAGGAATTGGTAAAAGTACAATAGTGCTCCAATCGGCTGGGAAAATATCCCTTAATGGAAAAGTTTTATACATCACGGCAGAAGAATCTTTAGAACAAGTAAAAATAAGATGGGAAAGATTAAATCAAAGCAGCCTCAATTTAAAAATTTATGCAGAAACTAATTTATCTTTAATTATCGAAGAGATAAAAAAAATAAAACCTAGTTTTGCGATTATTGATAGTATCCAAGCTATTAATAATGATGAGATGGAAAGTTCTCCAGGATCTGTTTCCCAAGTAAGGACTTGTTCCTCTGAATTTCAGAATCTTGCTAAAGAAAATAATATAGCGCTTTTGATAATAGGTCACGTCACGAAAGATGGAGCTCTTGCCGGTCCAAAAACTTTAGAGCATTTAGTAGATGTGGTACTCAATTTTGAAGGAGATAATATTGCCTCCCATAGATTACTAAGAAGTGTAAAAAATAGATTTGGATCAACGTTTGAAATTGGAATTTTTGAAATGTTAGAAAATGGTTTAAGAGAAGTTATTAACCCTAGTTCAATATTCACAAATAAAGAAAATATATCCGGCGTCACAACCACTATTACTAATGAAGGATCGAGACCATTCGCAGTTGATATTCAAGCTTTAGTAAATAAGACTTTCTACAATAACCCAAGACGAACAACAACTGGAATCAGTATCAATAGATTACATCAAATATTAGCAGTGATTGAAAAACATGTTGGGATTAAATTATCAGAATATGACTGCTATATAGCGACAGGAGGTGGTTTTGAAATAAATGACCCATCTTCAGATTTAGGAGTTGCCATATCAATCTTATCAAGCTTAAAAAATATTCCACCATTGATAAATTGTGCATTTATAGGCGAATTAGGCTTAAGCGGTCAGGTAAGGCAGGCAAGTAATATTAGAGCCAAAATTGATGAGGCTATTAGGCTTGGTATAAAGAATATTTTAGTACCTAAAGTAACTAGTGAAATTAAAGATAGTTATCAAAAACTCATAAAAATTAAAGAAATTTCAAATATCAACGAAGCTATTAATTATGCATTGAAAGAGTGAATCTATACAAATCTAGAGATAAATATCAATTGAACTCCTTCCAGAAGTTTTTAACCAATTTTCAATATCTAAGTATCCACCAGGATAAAGTCTTACAGCCTTAGACCAAACTTGGGCAGCCTTGTCGAACCAAATATCTCTTTGATCTAAATCACCATTCTGTTCAGCAAACCTTCCCCTTTTTTCATAAATTAAACCTATATTTTTAAGACAAGATGGCTGTTTTGGATTTTCAACTAAGGCCTTTTGATAAGTTTCTATAGATCTATCTTCCTCACCATTACTCATATAAATTATTGCCATGTTCTTTAAAGTTTCCCCTCTATCAATTTTATTTTCTTCTAGTAATAGACTTTCATTATAATAATCCAGAGCTTCTGAATAATCGCCATTATTTTGTGCAGCTAACCCATCTCTATAATATATGTAAGCTTTTTTTTCTTTATCAGCAATAGGCATAATCTTTACGATAGATTCAGCAATTACAGTAAAAGCTTTATCTATGAAATTGTCTCTGTTTTGATTATTAGGCACTTTTTGTTTGTAATAAAAATAAATTAGTCAATAAAGTATCAACTATTTAAAAAGTCTATAACATTTATTATTATAGTAATTAATACAAACAAGCATTACTTTGCTTTCATCGCAATAATATGAATAGTATTCAACTAAATATTACCGGTATGAAATGTGGGGGTTGTGTAAATACTGTAGAAAATATATTAAAAAATACGGATGGGGTCGAAAATGTTTCTGTTAATTTACTTACCGAAAGTGCATATTTTGAAATTAATAAAACAGTTCCAAACATTGATCAGGTTTTAGAAAACCTCAAACAAAGCGGTTTTCCCGCAAAGATTTACATAAATGATTTTTCAAAAAAAGTAAATAAAGTTCAATTAGAAAAAAAAAAGAAATGGATTAATCAATGGAAAAAACTTAATTTTGCACTTTTACTTTTATTGTTTTCAGGGTTAGGGCATTTAGCAGAAGGAGGTTTTTTAAATTTACCAATATTAGGAAATTTATTCTTTCATGCTGCACTGGCCACATTAGCTTTATTCTTTCCTGGAAGAGAAATTGTGATCAAAGGATTCAAATCACTTATAAAGAATCGACCAGATATGGATTCTTTAGTAGCTCTGGGGGTAAGTAGTGCTTATACAACTAGTCTATTATCATTAATATTTCCTTCTACTGGTTTCCCCTGTTTTTTTAATGAACCAGTAATGTTATTGGGGTTTATTCTTATTGGACGTTTTTTAGAAGAAAGAGCAAAGTATCAAACTGGTTCTTCAATTGGAGAATTACTAGATCTCCAACCAGAAATGGCAAATATTTATACAGAAGTAAATAAAGTCAAATCAGTCAGAGTACATTCTCTAAAAATAGGAGATGAAATTCAATTATTAGCTGGAGATCGTGTACCCGCTGACTGTATTGTTATTAATGGAAATTCATCTGTAGATGTTTCTCATATTACAGGTGAATCTAAACCTATAGATGTTCACTCAGGTGAACATTTACTTAATGGCTCATTAAATTTAAATTCCACCTTAAGGCTGAAGGTTATCAAAGTGGGGGAAGAAACTTCTCTAGCAAAACTAGTTAATCTTATTGAATCAGTTCAATCTCAAAAACCTCCAATTCAGAGAATCGCTGATCAAATTGCAGGGAAATTTACATACTTCGTACTTTTTATTGCAACTTCAAGCTTCTTTTTTTGGTGGAAAGGTGCAAAAAACATTTGGCCCGATTTGTTAATAAACAATCATCATGACTTGATAACCACATCCAACCATACATTACATAATTCATTAGGTAGCAATGCTGAAAATTTTTTAACTTTAGCCATTCAACTATCCATTGCTGTTTTAGTAATAGCTTGTCCTTGCGCTTTAGGTCTTGCTACTCCCACTGTAATAACTGTTGCATCAGGTAAAGCTGCAAAAAAAGGCGTTTTATTTAAAGGTGGAGATAAAATAGAAATGGCCTCAAAAATTAATCATATTATTTTTGATAAAACAGGGACATTGACCAAAGGTAAACCTTTCATAATCGATTATTTAAATACTTCTGATAAATTATTTCTATTAAAAATATCTGCAAGTTTAGAAAGTCAAAGCCGACATCCTATAGCTAGTGCTTTAGTTAATGAAGCCAAAAAACAAAACCTTGACTTGTTGACAATTAAAAACATCAATACAGAATCTGGTAGAGGTATATCAGGAGAACTTGATTCAATTGATGGCGAAATCAATATTGGAAGTGTTGAATGGTTAAATAGTAAAGGAGTAAAAATTGATAGCAAATCAAAAGAAATATTAGAAACTGAAGAAAACAAATCCCATTCTGTTATTGGAGTATGTATAAATAACAAGTTACTCGGCTTTATTTTATTAGGTGATTTATTAAGAGAGGATTCTATTAGTTCTGTTCAAAAATTAAGAGAGGAGAATTATAATATAAAAATTTTAAGCGGAGATAGAAAGGAAACTGTAGTCGAGTTAGCAAAAAAATTAGATAGTCCAGAAGCAGAAATAAAATGGGATCTTCTTCCAGAAATGAAATTAAAAATAATTGAAAATTTAAAGAAGAACAATAAAGTTGCAATGATTGGAGATGGAATAAATGATGCACCTGCTTTGGCAGCTTCAAATTTAGGAATAGCAGTTGGTTCAGGTACTCAGATTGCGAAAGCAAATGCAGATGTTGTTTTAATGGGAGATCAGTTATCTGGATTACCTTATGCACTTAGTCTTGCAAAAAGAACAATAGGAAAAATTAAACAAAATCTATTCTGGGCTTTTGGATACAACTTGATTGCAATTCCCATAGCAGGAGGTATTCTATTTCCAAAATATGGCATTCTTCTCACACCATCAATAGCAGCATTATTGATGGCAACTAGTTCGATAACCGTTGTAATAAATGCTTTATCTTTAGAATAAATGAGGGGCAAATTTATTGTTATCGAAGGAATTGATGGTTGCGGTAAGACAACCCAAATTGATGAAATTTCTAGATGGATACCAACTAGTGGTCTTTTGCGGGGAAATTCAAAAATAGTAAAAACTAGAGAACCTGGAGGAAGCTTATTAGGTAAAAAAATTAGAAATTTAATACTTGACAATCATCAAGATAATAAACCTTCTTCTCTAGCTGAATTATTGCTTTATTCTGCCGATAGAGCAGAACATATTTCCAAAACCATATCTCCTGCTTTAGAAAATCAAGACTGGGTACTTAGCGATAGATTTTGTGACTCTACACTTGCTTATCAAGGTTATGGTAGAAATATAAATCTTGAGGTTATCAAAAATATCGAATCTATTGTTTGTCAAGGAGAATACCCAGACCTAACTATTTTTCTAGAAATTTCAGCCGAAGAAAGTGTTTTACGAAGGGAAAAGTTTATTCCAGATAGGATAGAATCTGAAGGGATAAATTTCCTAGAAAAAGTTAATGAGGGGTTTAAGTTGATCGCAAAAGAAAAAAATTGGACAACAATATCTGCTGAACAAGATATAAATACTATTACTAATGAAATAAAAGAAACCTTACTAAAAAAGTTTTCTCAAGTAAACAATGATTGATCTTAAAACAGATAATCTTTTAATTAATAAAGAAGTTAATGAAACTCTAGAAAGCATACTTAAGAGAAAAGCATTTTCCAACGGTTATATATTTTATGGTCAGGAAGGTATAGGGAAAAAACAAACCGCTATGAAATTTATTAAAGAAATTTTCAATAAATATTCGTCTAATTCAAACATTGAAAAAAAAATAATAGATAATAACCACCCTGATTTTTTATTAATTGAGCCTACCTATTTTTTTAAAGGGAAGCTTATAAATCGTTCAGAAGCTGAACCTTCAAAAAATAATAAAGAAACAATAAGAATAGAGCAAATTAGAAATTTAAAGACTTTCCTAGGACAAAAATCCATTGAATCAGATGTGAAAATTGTATTAATTGACGATGCTCACCTTATGAATGAAGCAGCATCTAATTGTCTTTTAAAAACTCTAGAGGAGCCCGCTAACGGTATATTTATTCTTTTAACTTCTAGGTTAAACTTCCTTTTGGATACTATTATCTCAAGATGTCAACTTATAAGATTCAAATCTTTTTCATATAAAAAGCTTGAGATTTTCATAAGAAATAATTTAGATTCTAAAGTGTTTGATATTTATAAAGAAATAGATTTACAGGATTTTATTAATTCTGCAAATGGCTCTCCAGGAAAAATACTTAAAGATATAAAAATTTGGAATCAATTACCAAATGAAATTAAAGAAAACTTGGACTTTCCATTGAGTGATAATTTAGAAATACTAAAAATAACAAAAATAATATCTGCAGAACTAGATATTGATCAACAAATGTTTTTAATAAATTTTGTACAACAAAAATGTTGGACAAAAACTAGAAACAAAAACATAATCAAAAAACTAGAAAATTTGAAGGTATATTTGAAAGGTTTTATACAACCACGACTAGCATGGGAAGTAACTTTATTAAAAATAGCAATTGAAGATTTATAAAGTTACTGAACTACTAATTTGATTAAGTTTTAATTTGTAGATTCCGCAAACTCTTGCATACCATTATCAACCTGAGCTCCCACAGGTAACTCAAGGCAGTATCCTGCTCCATAAACAGTTTTTATATATTTTGGTTTGCGAGGGTCAGGTTCTAATTTTGTTCTTAAGTGTCTAACGTGTACTCTAATCGTCTCAATATCATCGTCAGGTTCATAACCCCATACTTCCTTTAATATTAGTGCTGGAGAAACTGTTTGACCATGTCTTTGTAGCAAACAGTGAAGTAGCTCAAATTCTAAATGGGTAAGTCTCACGGCAGATTCGTACCAAATAGCTTCAAATCTTTCCGGAACAAGAGTAAGGGGTCCGTAATTTAAAATTTCTTGTTGATTAGTTGAATTCAATTGTGCTCTATTAGTTCTTCTTAATAAAGCTTTAATACGAACGTATAATTCTTCTAGATCAAATGGTTTTGTGATGTAATCATCGGCACCTGAATTAAATCCAGTCACTTTATCTTTAAGTCCACCCAATGCTGTAATCATTAATATTGGAATATTTGAAGTCCTTTCATCTCTCCGAAGTCTTTGGCATAATGTCAAACCATCAACGCTAGGTAACATTAAATCTAGAAGAATTAAGTCAGGAGAATATTGAAGGGCTAAAGCTTGACCTTTTATACCATCTTCAGCTTTTTGCACATCAAAACCAGAATGCTCAAGATGTCCAGATACTAATTCACGCATATCACGATCATCTTCTATCAATAGGATTGAAATTTTCATATCTGAGGGATTATTAACTGAAATTATAATTTTGTGTTACGATTCTCTCAAAATTTTGCATTTATTGCAGACCTAATTTAAAGACTTATAGAGGTTATTACAATAAAAAAACTAATTACTTCAATGGATTAGAAGGAAATAATGGCTTAAAAGAAAATATAAATTTTATAAATTCTTTCGATTTGCTTAATAATTACTTAATAATTCAATATAAATCGACAAGTAACAGCAGTTAAATCTTAATCAAATATGAATATTAATATCTATGAAAGTAATAAATTAAGGTGATTATTATCATACCAATGATAATCTTTTGTTTTAAAAATAAATTTTTTTCGTAGAATAATATGTAAATGATTAGTGACTAAAATCTTTTTTAAATGTTAATGGTTAACTTTATTATAAAAACAAACTGAATATTAATGAAAAAGACATCTATTATTTACACCGATTTATCTAAAAAGCAGTTACAACATCTAAAAGAACTTTATATTCAAAAAAAAGTTGAATGCATGAGCCATAAAGAGTTAAAAGAATTTGTTTTAGAAATAATTAGCCATCAGATAAACGACACAATTGGGAAAGAGGAGGAAATGGAAGCATGGATGGAAATGTCTAAATTTTATGGCGATCAATTTGAGATTATAATTTTGGAGATTCAACAAAAATTTACAAACAACGAAAACTTACAAAATTTTGAAGAAGATTCAAAAGAGCATAGATTAGAGTTGCTTGAAAAAAATAATATCGAACAGAATAAACAAGACATGTGGGATGATTAATTCTTTAAAAGTAGGTTATGAGGCGCTTTTAAAGTTTCCCCCTTAAGTTAGTTGTATTTTCTATAAAAAAGAGACCCGAAGATCTCAATACCTCTTAATTTAGGAAAAATAAACTCCCCTGGCGAAAGTCGGAGTGATATTTCCTGATAGTGCCTGACTGAATCTGATGTAAGAAATCAAAAGAAAAGACATATTTCCCGACCATATCCCGACCATGAACAAATTATTAATTTGTTCTGAATACTGTTCCAAATACCTTCAACAGTTTAAAGAACAAAACCTCCTTATAGAGTCCTTTTTATGGGTTCAGACTCCCTTAGAACACATGACACGACTACCTTTTGGCGCTATAATATCAATGTACAAACGAAGGCAAAATCAGGATTTTTTAAGAGCAATAATTTGCTCAAATATATTTTCATATCCATTAGATACGCCCAAATTTAAGCAATCAATATTTAGATCACTAAAGAAAAAATTAGTAATGTACCAATTCAATTTAGAGGGAGACATGGGTCGTCATCACTTGTCCATTTCTGGTGCTTATACCGAATGTGGAATTTCAACATCAACAATCAATAGATCTGCAGGGAAAACATTTCCTACGAAGATAAAACTATCTGAAGGGAGAATTGGTTTTCGGTTATATCAAGTTGAAGAATGGTTAAACGGAAAAAGAGGAGGTTGGAACTAATGACTTCCACATTTTTCGCAAACACAAATTCTAAAATTAGAAAATTAAAAGAGGATAAGTCTTACCCTTTTATTCCAAAGAGTGGATTAAATATAATCAAAAGAGGTAAATCAAAATATTTTGAGGGAAGAATGAGATTTCCTTTTAATGCTTCTGGGAAAAAAATTGCAATTCCAATCGGAGTATTTGAAAAAGATCTATTAGTAAAAGATGTGATTGAAAAATGGAATGAAATTAAATTATGGAGTAAAGAGAATAATAAAAGTCCAAAATTATTTGGTCAGGAAGAAGAAAAAGTAAGTGAAAAAACTTTTAAAGAAGTTGCCGAGGAATGGTTCAATGATGTCTACAAAAATAAAGTAAAGGAGAGAACATATAACGATAGAGAAAATAAAATAAACCAGATGATCAAGTTTATTGGTTATGAAAAACTTATATCTGATTTAGAGATTGAAAAAGATGGCAGAAAATATATTTCCAATTTATTGAAAACGCTATTTCATAATTCTCCTGTTCAATTAACAAGATGTAGGCAAATTTTGAATCAGATATTTGATTATGCAGAAGATGAAACTTACATCAGACCAAATCAAAATCCAGTATTAAAGAAGTTTCAATGGGAAACTGGAAATCAAAGAAAGATATCAGACAAAACATTTGCAAATACAATTACCAAGAACTCTTGGGGGACACTTCCAGAATTCCTTCAATCAGTCAATAAGAACGCCTGTAATGGTTCAATCATTACCGATCTAGCAACTAAAGCGCATCTTCTAATGTGTATTAGAACAGGGGTTGTTTCATCTCTTGAATGGGATTGGTATGACGATAAAGAAGATATATGGATTATTCCTTCTCAGACATCTGGATTAAAAAGAAAAAAATTTGATGAAGAAAATGACCATTTAATTCCTTCCACTCCAGAAATCAATAAATTAATGAAGAAGGCAAAAGAAATAAATGGTTTATACAAATATTGTTTTACTTCTTTAGGAGGGAAAAATAAAAAACATTTAGGGTCTGAAACTATCAATGACCATTTCAAAAATCTTGGATGGAAAGACAAACAATCTGCACATCAATGGAGAAGCGTAATTACAATATCAAGTCGAGAACATAATTTTGATTATGAAATTATTGATCGTCAATTAGGAAGAATGGGACATCTAAATGGCACTAGAGGTCATTATGATCGTTCGACTCTTTTAGATAAGAGAAGAGAATTCATGGAATGGTGGTCTAAAACTTTAATCGAACAAGGATTAATAATTTAACCTCAGTCGCAATAGATTAAACAGTTTTGATTAGTTGGATTTTCTTTACATTCTTTGTCCCAGTAAGTTTGAAACTCTACGGGGCATTGCTCAAGTTCTTTTGGAGTTTCGTTCAGATTTAAACCTGCATAGTTAAATGCCGTTAGGTATCTTGGAAGGATATTAAATTGATTGAATAGTTTCATAAGACCTCCTTGTTAATTGTTAATTAGTAAACTTTGCAATGAGAACTAGTTGGATGATCTATACATTCTTTTTCCCAGTAATCTTGCTTTGCTTCTTTCGGTAATTTGTAATTAAAATCATGCATTCTCCAAATGTCTGAAGTTGCATTTCTGAGAGAGGTGAACGGAGTATTGAGTTTCATAAGACCTCCTAGATCTATACCTATATTGTCCTCTAATTGACCTGAAATTAATAGAGTATTTTTACCCGAGTAGAACTGCTTTGTGGTTGTCAGCACTATATTTCTCTAGTCGGTGGGAGTATAAAGAATACAGGAGTCAAAAGCACTCACCGACTTTTTAGATAATGAGTGCCTAAGATTCGAAAGGGGCAAACACATGCCCCTTTATTTTGTTTAAGTTTGAGTATTCATTGCCAATAAATTAGACAAAAAAAGACCCCTATTTCTAGAGGTCTTTTTATGATTTTACCGAATCAAGTGTTTCCTTGTTTCCACTGTTTCAGTAAAACCTCTCCTACACACTCGAATAAACTATTACATATATTTCTTTTTCGTGGAAGGGGGTGAGTAATATTACTTAATTGTCACATATGCCAGTTATACCTTTTACGACTTAGTTGCATTAAAAAACACCCTAATTCTTGCGAATCGGGGTGTTTAGTGATCAGAAATTAGTGTGTGAGGAGTTTCTGATACTTTTAATCTAATGGAAAAAATTTCAATTCAGTGTAGTGTTTACACAATATTTCTTTTCCCAAAATAAATAAAGATTTGAAAACTGGTTTTTAGTATCCACAATTGCTGTACTTGTTGAGATTAATTTCCAACCTGCAGAATTCCTTTTACTTATAATTGCTGCAATTTCACTTTCTTGTCTTTGAGTATTCGCATTCCCTACTGCGTAATATATATCAAGATCATTTTCTAAATGTGACATTTTTGACTTTGCTAAGTTTACTCAAGATTAATACTAAGCAATCTTTTATCGATAATTAAATGAATTCGATAGGGTATTTGAAAATGAGTCTTAAATGCTTTTACCTTCACCTCAAATTGCGATTGGATTATTGCTTATAAGCATTGGAATAGTTGTTACTTTTGATATCAAAGTTGATTTATTTAAAGGTAAAGAGTAAAAGATTTTTAATGCAGTGATGGAAAGAGAACGTAATTACGATAATGATGGATTAGATCCATCCGAAGAATATAATTCTGCGATACCTCCACATCCGGATCCTCATCATCCTGAAGATTAAAAATTAATCTATATAATCAATGAGAAGAAAAATTATTATGGATAGTGCTGCTGATAAACTTTCGATTCTTCAAGAGAGCGTAAACGCTTTCTTCATTAAATTTTTTGATGGAATGTATCCAGACAAAGTAGATCGTGATCCTGATTTAATTAAGTTAAAACGCATTGATACTCTCAACCAATTCAATGGAATTGATAAGGATTACTCTGATTTTGATATTAAAATGGATATCACAAAAGCATTCACTAACATTCTTGAAAACGGTTATGGAATTGAAATGCTCAAGGAAGAAAATGTGCCATTTGAAGATAGTGTTGAAAGATTAGTTTTGAAGGAACTTACAAATACTGAAAATGGATATGGATATGATTTCAATGATGATGTGGAATAAATGAAAAAACTACATTAATTACTAATTTGTCTAAGCAAATCTTTCTTTTGCAGCAAGAATTTCCATAAAAACTAAACTATCACTTTAATATGAATCAATGAGTACCTCATGGGAACACTACAAAAGGGAATCTGATAAAACTCTATGGGTTCATATTTGTGGCAATCCTAAGAGTCAGATTGGGATGGCGATCAATAAGTGGTGGCATACACGTTACCCTACTTACAAAATGAGGATATTAGTCTGGAAACCTTTGATTCAATCAAAAAGAAAAATTATCCTTGATATTTAATGTTGCGACTTCTTCCGTTACCGATTTTTATTGGCATTTATCTATTCTCTTGGTGGATGTGTAGAAAAAATATTGCTGCTAGTGATGAGCAACTGCAACCATGCATTGATTGGGCATATGTAAAAAATTTACCGCTTCCAAAAAAACCATCTTTTGTCGAGTTTTATGTTGTTTATGTTTCTTCTTTTTTTAGATTTCCCTTTGGGATAATTATTCAACAACTACCTTTCGCAAAAAAAGTAAGATACTACGAAAGAGAAATGAAATTAATATTTGATAAATGGAATTTAGAAAAAATTAAAATTTAATCCCCTTACAGGTGATTCTGAAAGGGCAAAAGTGTATCGAAAGTTAAAATATTCGATCGGGTAGCATAACCAATGTAAATACTGGTCTTTAAGTGTATCGAAATAGTGTATTGGAAAGTTTTAATACAGGTATAGATTATTTGACTGGAATGAACAAGATTTTTGGATATTGGAGATGTTCAACAGATAAACAAGATCAAGAGCGTCAAATAAGAGCATTAAAAGATTCAGGTTGCGAAAAAATTGTGGGAGATAAGATTACAGGAACATCAGACTATGGAGATAGAGACGAATTATCTAAATTATTAGATGAATTAAAAGAAGGAGATTTATTGATTCTTTCTGAATTATCGAGACTTGGAAGAACCTCCCTACTTATGCAGATCGAATTAGACAGATTATTAAAGAAAGGAGTAAATGTTCGCACTTTAGATAAGCGACTCGATACAACAACTATGTCTAAAGACATAGTTGGTTTGATAGTTTCTATTCTTGGATATGCTGCTGAACAAGAACTTCAACAAATTAAATCCAGAACTGCTGAAGGTCATGCAGTTGCACTAAGTAGAGGTGTAAAGTTTGGAAGAAAGCGAAAGTATGATTCATTTCAGGTTGCAGAAGTAATGAAGAAGAAATCTAAAGGAGAAGGATTAGGAACTATTGCTAAATCATTAGGGATGAGTAGATCAATGGTTCAAAGAATTGTTAGACAAGAGGTGGCAGTATGAAGAAAGAGAATAATTATGCTGGGGGAGTATCTAATTACATTGTTTTGAAGGAAGAGAAGGAAGTGATCTTTTATTTGCATAATCCCTATCCAGATTGCTTGGAAATTCCTGCAATAATGAAGGCAAGATTCCCAGAGGATTACAAGAGCATAGTTGTGAATTCTTTGGATGAGTTTAAAAAGTATGGAGAGAAAGCATGACTAAATGGGATGACAATTCCTGGCAGAAAGAGTTCTTGAACATGAAGTCTCATTCTCCTTCAGATGCAAAACTTTTGATGGGAGGTGTAAAAGGATTGAAAGATGCTTGGCGATTAGGTGTTCTGCATGTGGAATACGAAAAATTGAAGCAAAGACAAGAGGAGCAGCAACAGCAATGAGAGAAGAAATAGATTGGAAGAAAGAGATTCTTGAAAGTGGGAGATTCAACAGTAAGTTTGAAAAGAATCTTCTAGAGAATGGAGCAAAGAACTTCATGCCGGGAATCTATCTTGGATATATGTATTCGAGATGGAGAAAGTTGAAAGGTTTGAACCTTAATGATCCCAAGGAGAATTCAGGACAAATGCAATCTACTTTCAAAGAGTTTGAAGCAAAAATCAAGAAGGATTGATTATCAGAATGAAGGGTCATTATTCTTATGTAACTTTGTGTAAACCCTTATTCATTTTTGATATAAAACTCTTATAGATAATACTCTGTATCCATTCATCCAACGGGTTTAGGTTATGAGGTCTTTAAGGTTGCTTTTAAGGGATAATTTAAGGAATCTTATATTCTAAATGTATAAATAAATATAATTGAGCAATACAGTTCAAGACCGTAATAAATCAGTAAAACAAGTACATACCATTAAAAATCGAATAAAAATGCAAGAAGTCTTATACACCAGAGATACCGGTTGGCATTCCAATGAAGGGCAATTGAATAAAGGTATTCGCAAGAATGTTTCTTACAACAAATACGAAGACCATATTCAAAGAATTGAAAAAGACCTGATGAAGAAACACCGATTAGGATATTCTGCCTTAGTTAAGTTTCTGATATTGAAAGAAGGAGAACAACAATTTGGTATTCGATTTATGTAGTTATGAATATTCAGATCCAACTTGATTCAGTTCAACAAGCAGAACTCAAAGAAGTAATGAAGAAAGATTGCGATGAATCAAGAAAATCGTCCCTTTTTGACCATTAAAAAAGAAGTATCAGAACTTCTTGGGATTTCCGTTTCAACAATTAATAGACTTGTTAAAAGAAGAGAATTCCCTCCTAAAAGAAAAATATCGCCAGGAAGAATGGTTTTTATTAAATATCAAATACAAGAATGGATTAATAAACAAAGAAGTGACTGGTAAAGATCTTAAAACTTAAAAAAAGCATTAAAAACTCTTAAAATTAGTTTTTTAAAAATTAAATCAAAAAGGAATTATCAGATAATGAAATGTTATCTTCGTTATAGATAATTGCTAATAAATCATTGCTGCCATTATAAATTTTGGAATGATTGCCAGTATCTACAATGCTTATTAAATTAAAATCAAGACCATCAATAGCAACTTTATCTTCGCCTTTTTCAAAATCTCTGATTCTGTCATAACCACTTCCTGCAGTTAATTTAAATACATCATTACCGCTGCCACCATAAAGATCATCTTTTCCTAAACCACCGTACAAAATATCATCGCCATCTTCTCCTTTTAATAAGTCATCCCCATTCTCTCCATATAAGGTATCTCCATCATCTCCGCCTCTTAGATAATCATCATCTTCTCCACCATATAAAATATCTGCTCCAGAATGTCCTTTTAGATAATCATCTCCGGTATCTCCATATAATTTATCAACTCCAGCACCACCATAAAGTT